>RFQN01000252.1 GCA_009924965.1 Verrucomicrobiota bacterium | reverse complement strand
GCCGAGGAAGCGGCCTTGGTCCAGCCATCGGCGAACTTGGCCTGCGAGGCGCTGAGGAGCGCGCCGACTTCGGAGGACATCGCGGCGGCGCCGAGGGAACGGAGCGAAGCCAAGCGCACGCGGGCGTCGGCGTCGTCGAAGGCCGCGCGGTAGGCGGCGGTCGGGAGCGCGATCTGGCCGGCTTCGGACACGAGGAAGGCGTTCTTGCGGACGGCGGCGCTGTCGGTGGTGGCGGCGGCGGCGAGCTGCTCGGAGGTCAGCTTACCGAGGCGCTGCAGAGCCCAGAGGGCCAAGATGCGGGCTTCGGCCTTGCCCTGACCGGAGACCAGCGCGGACAGCAACGGCGCGGCGGCGGACTGGGTGGCGGCGTCACGGTCCATGAGGACGCGCAGGGCGTTGAAGCGGACGACCTTGCTCGGGTGGCTGAAGGCGGCGACGAGGGCGGCAGCATCGGCTTGGGAGAGGTCAGGATGGCCGTAGGCCGGCGCATTCTCATGCTGGATGCGGTAAATGCGGCCGAAGTAGTGCTCGCGGTCAGGACGGACCGAGGCGCCGGATTTCGAGTGCAGCGGGCCACGGGTGTCGTTGTGCGCCACGACCGGGGTGTAGAAGTCCAGGATGTACATCGCGCCGTCCGGACCGAACGACACGTCGATCGGGCAGAACCAATGGTCCATCGAGCGCAGCCATTCGGAATCCTGCAGGATCAGCTCGCCCTTGAAGGCCGGGCCGTCCAGCACGAGCTTCTCGTGGTGGATGATGTCGAGGATCGGCTCGGTGATAAAGACCGTGCCGTTGTATTCCTTGGGCCAAGCGGCGTCTTCATAGACGGGCGTGGCGCAGGCGGCGGTGTAGCGGCCGACCTGGTCGATCTGCAGCAAGGGAGCGCGGTCCGGCAGGTCCTTACGGAACACCGGGCGACCGGGGTTGACGGACGAGAACGCCTTGGCGGTCGTGCCGGGGACCTTCGCCAGGACGGCTTCCGGCAGCACGACGTGCTGGATGGGATTGCCGTTGGTGGCCTTGCCGTGGAAGAGCTCCATGTCGCCGGTGACTTCGTTGCCGAAGCTGTTGCCGCCTTGCGAGGCGACCTGCTCGATGGCCGAGCCATCGGGCTTGAAGCGGAACGTGCCGGAAGACAGACGCGCCATGGGCTCGCCGGTCTTGGCGTTCGTCGCCGTGCCGCCGCCGCCGTTCGAGGCGTAGATCCAGCCGTCGGGGGCGACGATGAAGTGGTTCGCGACGAAGTGCGTGTCGCCCGGGGTGAAGCCGCCGTAGAGGATCACTTCCTTGTCGGCCTTGCCGTCGCCGTCGGTGTCGCGCAGCCAGACGATGTTCTTCTGGGCGACGACGATGACGCCGTCCTTGTAGATGCAGAAGCCGGTGATCAGCTCGAGGCCTTCATGGAAGATGACCTTCTGGTCGAAGACGCCGTCCTTCTTGGAAGAAACGAGGACGCTGATCTTGTCGCGGGCCGGGCGGTCGTAGTTACCAGGAGCCAGCACGCCACCTTCCTTCCAGGCCTCGGCGTTCAACGGACGACGACCATTGGGGTATTCAGGCGTCTCGGCGACCCAGAGGCGGCCGCGTTCGTCCCACTGCATGGCGATGGGCTTGTTGATGAGGGGCTCGGTGGCGAGGACGCTCACCTTGAAGCCCGGCTGCATCTTGAACTGGGCGACGGCATCGGCCCCGCGGCGCGGGCCACCCGTCGGGTAGCGGACGTCGTCAAGGTCGGCCTTGGCGCAGAGCTCGTCGGTCGACGGGCGCTTGGCGGCCCAAGCGGCGGCGCGGGCGATGAACGTGCGGAAGCTTACGTGGTCGAGGGTGCCGACCTTGGCGCCGGTCAGGAAGACCGCGGCGCGGTGGTCGTCGGCCTCGAAGGCCCAGAGCTGCGGCTGGATGTCGTAGATGGAAGCGCGGTCGGCGGCCTGGGTCGACTTGCGGCGGTCGTTGGTGACCTTAGGCGTGAAGGCCGAACCGAGGACGAAGATCTTCTCGTTCAGCGCGAGGTCATAGACGGTGTCATCCTGGATGTCGAAGGTGGAGGCGGAGATCGTCAACGGGTGCGCGTCCGTGCGGATCGTCAGGAGCATGTTGTTCGCGAACTTCTGGCTCTCGCCCGTCCAGGCGCCGCCGAAGACCGCCTTGCCGAACTCGGCGTTGCCCGCGGCGACCGCGCCGTGGACGGCGACCACGCCACCTCCGCGCTTGGCGAAGGCGCCGAGCGCTTGCTGCGCGTCGGCCGAATACGCCGCGAACTTCGACTGGTAGAGCACGACGACGTCGGCCTTGGCCAAGGCGTCCGCTGAGGCGACCGGCGACTGCGCGACCTGCGCGCCCCCTTGGGTCAGGTAAGCGACCGTACCACGGGTGGCCTGGTCGTTATCGCTGACGACCAAGACGCGCAGCGGGGCGGCCGAGACGAAGGCCGCCGTGAGGAGAAGGAGGAAACGGAACATGGGGTGAGACGGGGAAGACCCCAAGGTAGACCCCTGCCCCAGCGCCTTCAACCTTTAGCTTCCTTTCCGGGTGCAACCGAACCACCCCCAAATCCACATCAATCCGGCCCGGTT
>RFQN01000251.1 GCA_009924965.1 Verrucomicrobiota bacterium | reverse complement strand
GGAAGCCCAGGGCGTGAAGCTCCGCACCTCCTCGGCCGACGACATGTCGTACCTGTGCGAGGCTCCCTGCCACGACGCCTGTGCCATCACCATGCGCCCCGAGCCCGGCCACGTCCGCGTGGCCGACTTTGCCGAATGGCGCGAAAAGCACGAGACCGTCGTCATCGCCGACCACGTCACGCGCCCGGCCGACCTGGCCGCCATCGCCCGTGCCATGACCGCTTTCGGCATCCAGCGCCTCTTGTTGTCTTCTGGCACGGAGAAACTGGCCTTTGATCCGGAGACTTGGTCCCTCGCCCGCGGCGCCATGGAGCATGTCCGTCTGATGCGGGCCGCCGCCCTCGGCGGTCTGCTGAAGCTCGTCGAAGACAAGTGCTGCGTCGTCGCCCTCACCCCCGGCGTTGGCCGTAAGGTCGACCTCGGCACGCCTGTCCGCGTCCCTGGACGTCATTTGGCCCTACTCCTGAGCGGCACCGAGATCCATGGCGACCTGACGCCTCGTCTTGACCACGTATTCCGCTATCCTGGAGTCGTGGGTCGTCCGACCCTCGCCCTCGCCGAAGCGGCCCCCATCGCTATTGCCTGGATCGCTTCCACGCCGCAGCCGCGGGCCGATGGCTTCCTGGCCCGCAAACGCGCCCGTCACCTCAAGTCCGACCCTCCCTCCCCCTCTGCCTAACCATGTCGTCTGCCCAGCCCCCCGAGGGCGAGAACGTCATCTCGCTCCAGAACATCAGCCGCAACTTCCTGTCGATGCTGCAGCGCCAGCACGACATGCTGGCCTACAGCCTCGCTGGCCTGCGCACCTCCGACCCCAAGGCCTACGCCTACTACTCCTCGGTGTCGCGCGTCATGCCGGCGCCCCAGGTCCACCTGCCCCATGACCAGATGCTCGCCTATGCGCGCAACCTGATGCTGCGCACGACGATCAATGACCTGATCGGGCTCTCCGCCGAGTGCATGAACCATTGCCACCTGCTCTGCACGCTCATCCGAGTCCGCGGCAAGAACCAGCAGGCCTCGCCGGAACTCGACCAGCAGATCGCCCAGAAACACGAGGCGTTCGTCCGCATGAACCTCCAGGAGAAGTTCAACGAGCTTGAAGCGACGTACGACATCCTGTGCGACCTCGAAGACGCCATCTTCAGCCTCGCGGCCGCCCTGCGCGTGCTGGTGCGCGGCGGGATGGTCACCAACGATGATATCGCCCCCGACGGTTCCTTGACGCTGGAATTCAAGGCCATGAAGGACTTCGAAGTCCCGAATGACTCGCCCGAAGCCTTGCCCGAGAACACCCCCGTGGAACGCCCCGTCGGCCTGACAGGCACCCCTCAGGTGAACTTGACCGGCGGCCTCAACAAGTCGACCAAGACGATTTCCAAGCTGGCGGACACGCAGCGCACCTTCCGCCCGGGCGAAATGCTCGACCTGACGGACTCCGAAGTGCTCGGCCTGAACATCACGGTCGCTAAGTTCTTCGACGGGCTCTTCCGCTCGGTCGAACACTACGGCCGCACGACGCTCGGCGACCCTTCGTAATCCCGGCCATGGAAGCGCCGGCCCAGTTGACCCGTCCACGCCTGGCTTGGCTCTGGGTCCTCGGCGGCTTCCTCTTCCAGGCGCTGCCTGCGGCCATCCGCGACGAGGCGTTGCCGATCGCGCTGAAGAACATAGGCACCTCGGATACCCGCGTCACCCAAGTCGTCGCCTTGCTCGGCATCGCCGTGGCCGTGAAGATCCTGTGGGCGCCGCTGATGCCGTTGACTGGTCCCACCCGTCGCTTCATCTTGACCGCCCAAGCATTCATCTTGCTGGCGCTCATCGGTCTAGCGGCCCTGGTCGGACAAGTGAGCCAATCGACCGTGCTGATTTTAGGGACTTTAACCTTGGTCTCACTGCTCTCCGCCGGCCATGATTTCGCCCTCGACGGCTACTATGTCTCTTCCTTGGGCGACCAGGAACGCGCCCGTCATTCAGGCCTGCTGAGCTTCGCTTCGAAGACGGGTCAGGTCATCGCCGGCCCCTGCCTCATCTGGTGGGCAGGCCATCAGATAGGCCAAGGCATCCCTGCCCAACATGCCTGGCAAGGTGCACTGTGGTTCGCGGTGGGCGTCGGACTCCTCGCCTGGGCCGCCAATCAATATGCCTTCCGCCGCGAGCCCGGCCCCGCCACAACGACGGCGACCGTCACCGAGCGCTGGGCGGCGATGCTGAACTCCGTCGGCGACATGGCCAAGGACGCCCGCCTTCCCGCTTTGCTCGGCCTCATCTTCTTCTACCGCGCGAGCGAAGTCCACATGGGCCTCGTGCTTAGGCTGTTCGCCCTCGCCAAGCTGGAGGACGGCGGATTAGCACTCGGCAACGAGACCTATGCCGTGCTCAGGATTCCCACGGCCATCCTCGGCTTCGCGCTCGGCGGCGTCTTCGGCTCCATCTTCGTCACCCGGCGCGGCCTGGCTCGCTCGCTAATCCCTCTAGGCGTGTTAATGCACCTCCCGCTCATCGGGATCGCCTGGCTCGCGGCGCACCCCACCGCCGGCCTCCCCACGATTAGCGTCCTCTTCTTCGTCGAATACTTCGCCTACGGCGC
>RFQN01000026.1 GCA_009924965.1 Verrucomicrobiota bacterium | reverse complement strand
CAGCGCACCCTCGGAAAAGAAGCATCGGTCAAGGGCAAGGCCCTCCATACCGGCCAAGAGGTCACTTTGACCCTGAAACCTGGCGCCCCTAACACCGGCCTCGTCTTCCGCCGCATCGACCTTTTCGGCAAGCCCGAGGTCCGTCCGGTCTCCGAAATGGTCACCGACCTGGAACGTAAGACCACCGTTTCTTCGGACGCCGTGAAGCTGCACACGATCGAACACGTGCTCTCCGCCCTCAGCGGCATGGGCGTCGACAACGCCATCGTCGAGCTCGACGCCTCCGAACCGCCGATCGTCGACGGCTCCGCGCGTCCGTTCACCACGCTCATCCACCAGGCCGGCATCGTCGAACAAGCCGACGCGCGCGAGGTCTTCACGCTCACGCAGCCCATCACGATCAACGAAGGCAGCCGCTCCATCATCGCCCTGCCCTTCGACGGCCTGCGCATCACCTGCACGTCGGCCGACGACCGCGGCATCCACACGCAGCACCTCACGATCGACATCGACTCCGAGACGTATGAAGCGCAGATCGCCCCGGCCCGCACGTTCACCATCTACGAAGACATAGAAGAGCTCCTGAAGAAGGGCCTCATCCAAGGCGGCTCGCTCGATTCGGCCATCATCCTCAAGGGCGACAAGGTCGTCAGCAAGGAGCCCTTGCGCTTCAAGGACGAGCTCGTCCGCCACAAGATCCTCGATATCGTCGGCGATATCGTCCTCGCCGGCATCCGCCTGAAGGCCCACATCATCGCCGTCCGCCCCGGCCATGCGCTCAACGCCCGCCTCGCCGCGGCCGTCCGCAAGCAGTGGCAGGAATCCAAGCAGCCGAAGGCCAAGGCCGAACCGGCCAAGAAGGTCGAAGCCCCCAAGGCCCCGGTCGGCAACGCCCTCGATATCCGCCAGATCCTCAACGCCCTGCCCCACCGCTACCCGTTCGTGATGGTGGACCGCGTGGTCGAGCTGACGGACGACTCCCTCGTGGCGATCAAGAACGTCACCATCAACGAGCCCTACTTCCAAGGCCACTTCCCCGGCCAGCCGGTGATGCCTGGCGTGCTCCAAGTCGAAGCCATGGCCCAAGCCGCCGGCCTCATCATGCTGCGCCGCGGCGCCGCCGACGAAGCCCCGAAGGTCGTGTTCTTCATGAGCGCCGACAAGGTGAAGTTCCGCAAGGCCGTGACCCCGGGCGACACGCTCGAGATCCGCGCCAAGCTGACCAAGGTCCGCGGCCGCGTCGCCGCCGCCGAGTGCGAATGCCTCGTCAACGGCGAGACGGTCTCCTCCGCCGAACTGCTCTTCACCATCGCCGACTCGGTCGCCCCCCAAGGCTAAAGCCGGCATGAGCGCCTCGATCCATCCCACCGCCGTCGTCCTGAACGGCGCCCAGCTCGGGGCGAACGTCACCATCGGCGCGTATGCCTACATCGGCGCCGACGTGACCTTGGGCGATGGCTGTGTGGTCCACCATCACGCAACGGTCGATGGCTACACGCAGCTGGGGCCGCAGTGCGAGGTCTTCCCCTACGCCTTTATCGGCGGCCGCACGCAGGACCTGAAGGCCCGCCCGGGCAAGCCCGGCCTGAAGGTCGGCGCCCGCAACACCTTCCGAGAATACGTCAGCGTCCACCTAGGCACCCAAGAAGGCGAATGGACCATCCTCGGCGACGACAACACCCTGCTCGCCTATTCGCACATCGCGCATGACTGCGTGATCGGCAACCACCTCGTCATCTCCAGCCACTCCGCCGTCGCCGGCCACGTCCACGTCGGCGACCACGTGAACATCGGCTGGAACGCCGGCATCCACCAGTTCTGCCGCATCGGCGACCATGCGATGGTCGCGGCCTGCTCGAAGTGCGTGCAGGACGTCCCCCCGTTCGTCATCGCGGACGGCAACCCCTGCGAGACCAAGATGGTCAACGCCGTCGGCCTCAAGCGCTCGGGCTTCACGGACGACGAGATCGGCGTGGCCAAGGGCCTGCATCGCCTCTTCTACCGCGACGGCCTCAACACCGCCCAGGCCATCGAAAAGGCCCAAGCGCTGCCCGAAGCCTCCTCCCGCATCGTCCGCACCTTCGTGGCCTTCGCCCAAGGCACGAAGCGCGGTTTGGCCTAAGGTCAGTCGCCCTCGCGCACCCGCGAGCCCGGCAACTCGCCCAAAGGTTTGGGCGGTTCGAACAGGCCAGCGGGTGACTTCATCGAACCTGCGAAGTCGGGATCGATCGAACTACCTGTCGTCGGGACGCACCCCTGCAGTCCGAAGGCGGCCAGCGCCCATAGGCATCCGGGTAAGACGAAGCGCAGGATGAGCATGCCATGACCCATAACTGCGCCCTGCGCTGACCCAATAAAAAAGGCCGCGGATTGCTCCGCGGCCCTTTCGCTCGGTAACCGAACAGCTTACGCCACGCGCTCGACGACGAGCGGCGGGATGTTCGGGCGCTTCGGGGCGAGGCGGTACGCGTCGCGGAAATACGGCAGCGCGGCGTCGACCTTGGCCTCGTCGTTGTAATGGATCATGATCAGCGGCTCGCCCTGCTTGACCTGCGTGCCGACCTTGCGGATCTCGGTGACGCCGACCGAAGGGTCGAGCGTGCCGTCCTTGAGCGTGGCCAGGAGGCGGACGCCTTGGGCGATCTTGCCGGCATCGATGGTGTGGACGTAGCCACGCTTCGGGGCCGGGAGCTTGCGGATGAACTTGGCGTGCGGGAACTTGGAGGGATCGTCGATCCAGTCGGTCTTGCCGCCCTGGGCACGTACCATGGCCTTGAACTTCTCGAGGGCGGAACCGTCCTTGAGGTGCTTCTCGACGGTCTGCTTGGCCGAGAGCGTGGAACCGGCGACGCCGGCGAGGCGCACGACTTCCATGCCCAGCTTGAGGACGAGGTCCTGCAGGTCTTCGGGGCCTTCGCCCTTGAGCAGACGGACGGCTTCGAGCACTTCCAGGCCCGTGCCGACGGAGTCGCCGAGGGGCTGGTTGATGTCGGTGACGAGGGCCACGCACTTGCGGTTGAGCGAGCGGGCCACGCGCGTGACGATGCGGGCCAACTGCTTGGCCTGCTCGAGGTCGCGGATGAAGGAACCGTTGCCCCACTTCACGTCGATCACGAGGCCTTCGCAGCCTTCGGCGAGCTTCTTGGAGAGGATGCTGCCGGTGATGAGCGGGAGGGACGGGATCGTGCCCGTCTTCTGGCGCAGCGAATAAAGCAGGTCGTCCGCCGGGGCGATGTCGCTGCACTGCTCGGTGATGGCGCAACCGACGCGCTCGAGCTGCTGGCGGAACTGGTCGAGCGAAGCCTTGCCCTTGAAGCCCGGGATCGATCCCAGCTTCTCGACCGTGGAGATGCAGAACTCTTCGTCCTTGCCGTTCATGCCGGGCATGATGACGCCAGCGGCGGCGCCGAGCGGACCGAGCACCATCGAGGTCTTGTCGCCCACGCCACCGGTCGAAACCTTGGCGATCTTGGGCTGGGTCAGGCGGTCGAGGTCGATGACCTCACCGGACAGGCGGAGTTCTTCGGCGAGCAACGCGGTCTCTTGGGCCGACATCTGCCGGAAGAAGATCGCCATGGCCAAAGCGGCTTGCTGCGCCTCGGGCATCTCGGCGTCCATGACGGAATCGACGATCTGCCGGATTTCGTCGGCGGTGAATTCGCCCCCGTCGCGCTTCTTCTCGATGAGAGACGTGAAAGAAGGCTTTTCCTTCCTCCTGATATCCGTGATTTTGTCTGCCATAAGTGGTTCGAGTTAAAGTGGTTAGGAGGACTCCCTTCGGGAAAGGGAGACGGATTCCCTTTAATGAAAGTTTTTATTGAAAAGTCGAGCCAAAAGAGGCAAGCGACCCTTCCCTCCCCCGAAACAGGGCTTAAACCTATTAAAAACGCCCTACAAAGCCGTGGGCGTCCGGGGACGAGCCAAGGCCTGCCCGGGCCAGCGGAGGGCCGCCTTAGGCCAAATAACCCCGGTAGAGGGCATCCTGGCCAAAGACCTGCACCCGTGGGTCGACCAACTGCCCGACGGCGCTGGAGGCCCAGACCGGGGAATCCGGGTTACCGGTGAACATCGGGGCCACGTAGGCCAGGAGGTAGTCCACCCGCCCCTCTTCCAGCAAGCCTGCCGCCAAACGCGGGCCAGCTTCCACCATGACCCCCGTGATCTGCTCGAGCGCGCAACGGGCGATCCAGTTCGCCAAGAAATCCTCCGGCCCGCCAGGCAGGCACCAGTAGCTCAGGCCCTCGGCTTCATACCAACGCAGGTCAGCCGTCCGCACGGCGCTCTGCAGGCCGACGACGATCGTACGGTCGTTGTAGGCGTCGCTGAACAGGTTGAAGCCGGTCTTGCCGGCGGAACGGAAATGACGGTCGAGCACGAAGCGGATGCCGCAGCGTTCGCCGGACGGCAAACGGGCCGTCAGACGCGGGTTGTCCTTGAGCAAGGTGTCGACGCTCACCGCGATGGCCGGGAACAAGGCGCGCCACTCCTGGACGTTCGCCCGCGCGGCTTCGCCCGTGATCCAGGGCGACATGCCCTCCGCGGGCACCAGGCGACCGTCGAGCGAGGACGCCACCTTCAAGGCGATGAGCGGACGCTGGGCGACGATCCAATGGTTGAAGATGAGGTTGAGGTCGGCGCAGTCGGCGGCGAGTACGCCTTCGACGACGGCCACGCCCTTCGACCGCAGCAACGCCAGCCCATGGCCGGCATGCGCCGGATTCGGATCCGTCGCGCCCACCACGACGGTACGGATGCCTGCTTCGATGATCGCGTCCACGCACGGCGGCGTGCGGCCATGGGTGCAGCAGGGCTCCAAGGTGACGTGCAGGATGGCGTCGGGCTTCGGACGGCGACCAAGGTGGCGCAAGGCCATGACCTCCGCATGCGGTTCGCCCGCCTTGGCATGGAATCCCTCCGCGACGATGACGCCGTCCTCGGTGATGACGGCCCCCACCATCGGATTCGGGTGCGTCCGACCCCACGCTTGCCGGGCGAGCTCCAAGGCTCGACGCATCGGGGGCTCGTGCGACATCGCCGGCGGCTTAGCGGTTGCGCTTTCGGGAGACCGCCGCGGCCTTCGGGCCACCCGGGGTCAACTGCGGCTCGGAATAGTAGCGGAAGCCTTCCAGCTTACGGCGCTCGATCGGACGGCCCAAGAGGACCTCGATCTGCTGCAGGTGGTGCATCTCGTCCGGCGAATACAGCGTGAAGGCTTCGCCTTCGGCGGAGGCGCGGCCCGTGCGGCCGATGCGGTGGACGTAGTCCTCGGCATGCTCCGGTACGTTATAGTTGATGACGTGCGTCACGCCGCGGATGTCGAGGCCGCGGGAGGCGATGTCCGTCGCCACCATGACCGTGAACTTGCCGGTCTTGAAGCCGGCAAGGGCAGCGGCGCGCTCCGACTGCGAACGGTCGGCGTGCATCGTGGCGACGGGCGTGCCGTGGCCTTCGATCCACTCGGCGATGCGGTCGGCGTCGCGCTTGGTGCGGGTGAAGACGATGACGGACTTGTAGCCGCTCTTGTTGAGCAGGGCCAGGAGGAGGTCATACTTCTGGAACACGTCGACCGGGTAGATGGCGTGGTCGACGGTGTCGGCGGCGCCGAGGCCCGTGCGGACGTCGACGGTCACCGGGTCGCGCAAGGCCCAGCTGGCGATCTTGCCGACGCGTTCGTCGGCCGTGGCGGAGAAGAGCAGCGTCTGACGCTCCTTCGGGCAGAAACGGATGATGCGGGTGACGTCTTCGATGAACCCCATGTCGAGCATGCGGTCCACTTCGTCGAGGATGAGCACCTGGATGGAGCTGAGGTCTAGGATCTTCTGTTCCTGGAGGTCGAGGAGACGACCGGGGGTCGCGATGACGACATCGACGCCCTGCTCGAGGGCCTTGACCTGGATCCCGTAGCCGACGCCGCCGTAAAGCAGCGCGGTCTTGGTGCCGAGGTACTTGCCGTACTTCTGGAAGTTCTCATCCACCTGGACGGCGAGCTCGCGGGTCGGGACGAGGACGAGGCAACGAGGCTTGCCGGCGGCCGGACCGAGGCGGGCGAGCGTCGGCAAGGCGAAGGCGGCGGTCTTGCCGGTACCGGTCTGGGCGGCGCCGATGAGGTCGCGGCCGGAAAGCACCACGGGGATGGCCTGCTCCTGAATGGGCGTGGGATTCACGTAACCACAATCGGCGAGGGAGCGTAGGACTGGCTCGGGGAGGCCAATTTCAGTAAACGTAGGCATGATGTCAGAACAGAAAGGCGGGCGGGCTGGGAAAGGGGAAGAACAAATGAAGGAATTCTCCCCAAGGGTGCAATAATGAGGGTTTGGCGGGGCACTTTCCGTCCGAGATTGACAGGCGGGGTGGTTTAACCTGCATTGAACACCCTTCCGCAAGGAAGCCTGAACGGTGGTTGTAGCTCAGTTGGTTAGAGCACTGGTTTGTGGTACCAGGGGTCGGGGGTTCAAGTCCCCTCAATCACCCCACTTTCAGCAAAAGGCCCGGAGCAATCCGGGCCTTTTCGTCGTGGGACGGCCTGCGCCGCTCCCCTGCCCTTACTGGGCGCCCTTGGACTTAAAATAGGTCTCGAGGCTCTTGCGGATCGCGCCTTCGAGCTCATCGTCCTTCGCCTTCACTTCGGCATCCAAAGCAGGATCGCCGACCTCGGAGCCACGGCGGAAGAGCTTGCCCTGTTCGAAGAGGTTCAGGCGCTGGGCGTAGTAGGTGACGTAACGGACCTTGAACTTATAGCCCGACGCGTAGTTCTCGAGGCTGAGCGTGACGCGGTCGACCGGATAGTCGGGCTTCACGGCCAGCAACGCGGCGCGGATGTCCTTCAAGGCATCCTTGGAGTCGCAGACGATGCGGTTGTCCATGAAGCGGGCATCCTCGAAGCCGGACTCCATGTCGAAATAGACGCCGGCCTTGATGCCATGGAAGCCGGTGCCGGGCAGGCCCGCATACATGACGATCAGGGTGATGAGCGTGATGCCCATCAACGAGAGCAGCGTGACGACGGGATTGGATTCCTTCTGGAGTTTGACAGCAGCCATGGGCGAGGGATAGCCCCCGCCCACGACTGAATCAATCCAATAGAAACCTACCAGGGCTTACTTCAGCGTCTGCAGGAAGGCCTTTACGTCGGCGATCTCCTGCGGCTTGAGGATGAGGCCCATCGGCGGCATCGGGGACACGCCCAGCTGCTCATAGCCCTTGGCCAAGACCTTGTTCGGCTCGAGGAGGGACTCGTTGATGTAAGCCGGGGTGGCGCGGGTGGCGATGCCGTCCAGGGCCGGGCCGATCGCGCTGCCCTTCCCCTTCACCATGTGGCAATTGACGCAGGCGGCCACCGGGTGCTTCCAGAAGATCTCCTCGCCACGGGCGGCGACGCCTTCGGTCACCGGGGCTTCACCGGCCACGGTCAGCTCGCAGAGCTTCACGTCGTCGAAGTAGATGTCGCCCTTGCCCACATGGAGCAGGTTGATCGACGCCTTGGTGCGCTTGCCGGAATTGAAGACGACCTCGACCTCGACCCAGTCGGTGTCGCGGTTGATGGTGCTGGTCTCGGCGCGGCCGATGTGGTCGTTGAGGCTGGCCTTACCGCGGAAAGCATGGGTCTTGATCCAGGCGCTCAGGCGATACTCGGTGTCAGGCTTGATGGTGACGTCGGCGAAGAAGCTGGTGTCGCCCGCGTCGCGGGTGATGCCGCGCATCGCGCGCTTGCCCGAGTGCACCATGGCGGGGTCGGTGACGACGTCCCACTTGGCGCCCTTGTTGGCCGGCGAGTTGCCGTAGTCGCGACGCTGCCAGCCGGCCGGCAAGGCGCCGGCGAGTTCTTCGAAGCCCGGATTGGGTAAGAGGTTCGGGCCTTCGACGTAGATCTGGGTCTGGTGCTTCTTGGCGAGGACCTTGGAAGCCTCGCGCAGCCATTCGTCGGACTGCACGGAAGCATCGGCGGCGAGGCCGCGGACGAGGGTCTTGATTTCCGGCGTGGTCGGGAATTCAGCCAGCTTGACCAGCGCGGCGAGGCGAGTGGTCGGATCCTTGTCGGCGATCACACCGGCACCGAAGAAGAGCGCCTGAGCGGCGGCGTCCGAAGACAACAAGGCCTTCTTGTGGGTCTCGGCGTCGAGCTTACCGAGGCCATGCAAGGACCAGAGGGCATGGATGGCGGAACGTCGGGCTGGGCGGCCACGACCAAGGCGACGAGGTCGGCGGCGAGGGCCGTCTTCTTGCCTTCGACGATGAGCTGCTGGGCGCGGAGGCGACCGAACTGGGTCGACCCCTTGAGGCCGGCAAGGAGCGCGGCGTCCGTGTTGGCTTGGGCGGGGCTGACCGTCGGGGTCGTCTTGGAGACGATGCGGTAGATGCGGCCACGGCTATGGTCGCGGAGCGGGTTCTCGTGGGCGCCGCCCGGACCCGTCTTGGCGTCGTAACCGCCGCGGCTCACGCTGGGAGTCGGGTTATGCTGGATGATGAAGTTCTGCCAATCGGCGAACCAGATGGCGCCATCGGGACCGACGGACGCGAAGACCGGCGACATCCATTCATCAGAGGAAGCCACGATGTTGTAGCCGTCCTTGGCCACATAGCCGGCGCCCTGCGGGACGACGTTCATGAGGTTGATGACCTTCATGGTGGGCTCACAAACCATCGCCGAGCCCTGCAGGCGGGCCGGAAGCTGGGCGGAGTAGATGAAGTTGGAACCGGCAGCCGCGGTGTAGCCGCCCATCACGTCGACCTGACGGAAGTTCGGGGTGATGGTGTGGGCCTGGTCGACCAGGTTGATCTTCTTGGCCGACATCACGCGGACGCCCTTCGGGGTGACGTTCAGCGGGATGCCGCCGTAGAAGATCGGCGCGCCGTTGGCGGTGCCACCGAAGTCGTCGCCGGCGGCGTTGTTGCTCTGCGCCCAAGTATTGTTGGTGAACTGGTGCTGGAACTGCAGGGCCGAACCATCGGCCTTGAAACGGTAGCTGCCTTGCGCGAAGCCTAGGTGCTGGCCGCCGACGTCGCCGTTAAAGCCGCTGTAGCCGACCGCGCCGCGCAGCCAGTTGTCGTAGCCATAGGACAAGTTACTGGCCTGGGCGTGGGTGTCGTTGACGCCCCAGCCCGTCATGATGGTCTCGCGGACGTCGGCCTTGTCGTCGCCGTCGGTGTCCTTGAGGAAGAGGAACTGCGGGGGCTGCGAGATCACGATGCCGCCGTTGGCGAACGTGAAGCTCGTCGGGATGTTGAGATGGTCGGCGAAGACCGTGAACTTGTCGGCCTTGCCGTCCCCATCGGTGTCTTCGCAGATGACGATCTTGTCGTGGCCGGCACCGTCCTTGGAGACACCGTGCGGGTAGTCGCTCGTCTCGGCGACCCACAGGCGGCCGCGGGCGTCCCACGCGAAGGCGATGGGCTTCATGATGTCGGGTTCGGCGGCGAACAGCACCAGCTTCATGTCGGCGGGCACCTGAGTGCGCTCCATGCTGCCCTTCACGGAGAAAGGCTTCTGCAGCGTCAGGGCCTTCGGGCGGCGCTCGTAGTTGGCGACGTTCGGGTTTTCTTTACAGGACGCGCAAGGCGCCGTCGGAAGGTTCGTCCGCGCGCACGGGGGCGGACCAAGCAGCCAAGAACGTCAACAGAGCTAGGAAGACTCGCATAGGGGTAATGGCTCGAAACAACCCATTTACCGACAGAGGGCAACCCGGAGAATGGAAGCGGCCTCTTTTTGTCGGACGAATCCCAGCGCGTTGGCGTAAAAATACAAAAGATACCCTACCCCTCCGCGGCTAGGCACAAAAAAACAGCGCCCACCTGGGCGCCGTTTGAGAACGACCTGCAACGACCTCAGTGGTCGTGGTGGTCGCCGCCCGCGGCAGGCTTGGTCTCTTCCGGCATGTCCGTGATGAGACATTCCGTGGTGAGGAGCAGGCCGGCGACGGAGGAAGCGTTGATGATCGCGGTGCGCGTGACCTTAGTCGGGTCGACGACGCCAGCGGCGACGAGGTCTTGGTATTCGCCCGTGGCCACGTTGTAGCCGTTGGCGCCCTTATGCTTCAGGAGGACTTCCTGGACGATGTGGGAACCTTCGACGCCGGCGTTGGCGCAGAGCGTGCGGAGCGGCTCTTCGATCGCCTTGCGGACGATCTGGGCGCCGATCTTTTCGTCACCGACGAGGCTGTTGATCACGCCATCGATGGCCTTGACCGTACGGAGGAGGGCGACGCCGCCACCGGGGACGATGCCTTCTTCGACGGCTGCGCGGGTGGCGTGCAGGGCGTCGTCGACGCGGTCCTTCTTCTCCTTGAGCTCGGCTTCGGTCGCGGCACCCACGTGGATGACGGCGACGCCGCCAGCCAGCTTGGCGAGGCGTTCCTGGAGCTTTTCCTTATCGTAGTCGGAGGTGGTCTCGTCGATCTGACGGCGGATGAGCTTCACGCGGCCCTGGATGTCGGCGGACTTGCCGGCGCCCTGGATGATCGTGGTGTTCTCCTTGTCGACGACGATGCGCTTGGCGCGGCCGAGGTCGGCGATCTTGACGGACTCGAGCTTGATGCCGAGGTCTTCGGTGATGAAGCGGCCACCGGTGAGGACAGCGATGTCTTCCATCATGGCCTTACGGCGGTCGCCGAAGCCCGGCGCCTTCACGGCGGCGACGCGGAGCGTGCCGCGGAGCTTGTTCACGACGAGCGTGGCGAGCGCCTCGCCCTCGATGTCTTCGGCGATGATACAGAGCGGCTTGCCCGTCTGGGCCACCTTCTCGAGCACCGGGAGGAGGTCCTTCATCGACGAGATCTTCTTGTCGTGGATGAGGATGTGCGCGTCCTCGAGGACGGCCTCCATCTTGTCCGGATCGGTGATGAAGTAGGGCGAGAGGTAACCGCGGTCGAACTGCATGCCGTCCACGGTGTCGAGCGTGGTCTCGAGGCCACGCGCCTCCTCGACCGTGATCACGCCGTCCTTGCCCACCTTCTCCATCG
The DNA here is from genome assembly GCA_009924965.1 of Verrucomicrobiota bacterium. GTDB lineage: Bacteria > Verrucomicrobiota > Verrucomicrobiia > Opitutales > UBA953 > UBA953. The sequence continues at coordinate 1,119 of RFQN01000026.1, read as the reverse complement.
CCTCGGCGATCAGGTCGCCGATTTCCTTGTCGTTGTTCGCGGAGATCGTGCCGACCTGGGCGATCTCCTTCTTGCCCGACGTCGGGACCGAAATCTTCTTGAGCTCGTCGACGATCGTGTGCACGGCCTTGTCGACGCCGCGCTTGATGGCCATCGGGTTCGCGCCGGCCGTCACGTTCTTGAGGCCCTCGCGGAAGATCGCCTGCGCGAGCACCGTCGCCGTCGTCGTGCCGTCACCGGCGTTGTCCGACGTCTTGGTCGCGACTTCCTTCACCATCTGCGCGCCCATGTTCTCGATCGGGTCCGCGAGCTCGACTTCCTTCGCGACCGTCACGCCGTCCTTGGTGACCGTCGGGGCGCCGAACTTCTTGTCGATGACGACGTTCCGGCCCTTGGGGCCGAGGGTGACCTTCACCGCCTCGGCGAGCTGGTCCACGCCGCGCTTGAGCGCGGAGCGGGCCTCGGTATTGAAATGGAGTTCCTTGGCTGCCATTGGAGTATTGAGAGATTGAAGTTGAACGGGCCGCCGGGCGCCTTAGCCGACGACGGCGAGGATGTCGGCTTCGCGCAGGATCAGCATCTGCACGCCGTCGATCGTCACTTCCGTGCCCGAGTACTTCCCATAGAGGACCTTGTCCCCGACCTTCACTTCCATCGCGACCCGCTTGCCATCCTCGGTACGGCCCGGCCCGATGGCCATGACCTCACCCTGCTGCGGCTTCTCCTTCGCGGTGTCCGGGATGTACAGCCCGCCGCGCATCTGCTCGGTCTCCTCGAGCGGCTTTACCACCACCCGGTCCGAGAGCGGCGCGACCTTCGGGGCCGATGCGCTCTTAGCTGCCATGATGCGTGCTCCTCACTTGGTTGTGTTGGGGTTGCAAACCTGCTCCAGCATGTCCGAATTATAGCACTCGTGCAGAACGAGTGCTAATAGTGTGCATTGTCAGGTTTGTAAGCCGCTGCGCGGAGAAGAAAGCCGGAATTACGGCTTGCGACCGCCAGGAATCGTCTCGGCTATCGCGGTACCAAGCGGCAGCTATGCTTTACGGCGACCGCCGAGGACACGACTTGTAACTTCTTATAGAACAAAGATTAAAGAGGCTTCTTTCGCGTAGTTTC
>RFQN01000250.1 GCA_009924965.1 Verrucomicrobiota bacterium | reverse complement strand
GGAGGTGATGAAGTCGAAGCGCTCGAGCTTCATGCCGGCGCCGTCGGGCTTGGGGAAGTAACCGAAGACGACGTTCTTGCCGGCTTCGCAGGCCAGGAGCAGGCCGTTCCACTTGTCGCCCAGCGCGCCGTTCTCATAGAACGCAACGCCCGTCGGCGAACCGCCGCCATAGACGTCACCCGCAGGCATGGTGCCCGGGTCGTCCTGACGCCACTCAGCCGTCGGGGTATCCTGGCCCGGACGCTTATCCGCGCCCCACGAGCGCTTGCCGTCGGCGGAGGCGAAACCGGCGTTGCCGCCTTCCATGATGAGCGAGACGCGGCACGCGGGCGGGTCATCGTTGTCGCTCTGGTAGAGGTCACCGAGCGAGTTGATGGCCTGCTCGTAGCTGTTGCGGTAGTTGTGGCCGACGATGCGGAGGTCGGAACCATCCGCGTTCATGCGCACCGAGAAGCCACCGATCCAGACGTTGCCGTCGTCGCTGCGCTTGCCGGCGATATTGCCGAGCATGTACGGGCTACCCATGTAGAAATGGCGGCCGGACTTGTCGGTGAACTCCGCGCCAGTATTGCCTTGGTTGAAGTTCCACTTGCCGTCGGGACCGGTGGTGACGCTGTGGAGCGAGTGGTCATGCTGGCGGCCATTGAAGCCCGTCAGCAGCACCTCGCGCTTGTCGACGGCCGGGTCGAAGACCCCGTCGCGGTTCACGTCGGTGTAGACCAAGAGGTCCGGCGGCTGGGAGACGACGATCTTGCCGTCGATGGCGGCCACGCCGAGCGGCGAAGCCAGGTTCGTGTCCTGCAGGAAGACCGTGGCCTTGTCGGCCTTACCCGCCCCCGTGGTGTCTTCCAAGACGACGATGCGGTCGCCTTCCTTGCGACGGCCGCCTTTGCCGCGGTAGTTCACGCCTTCGGCGACGAAGAGGCGGCCCTTCTCGTCAAAGTCGATGTTCGTCGGGTTGAAGAGCATCGGCGACGTCGCCCAGACGGTGACCTCGAAACCCTCGGGGACGGTGAAGAGTTCCGGCGGGACGAGCGTCGGGCCATCTTCGACGGCCACGGCCTTCTCCTCGTCGGGCTTCTGGGTGAAAACCAAGAAGCGGACGGCGGCGGGGCTGCGCTTGCCTCCGCGCTCCATGCCGCCGTCGTCGATGGCGACCTGCGTGCGGAAGCCGACGACGCCGGCCGGCAGGTCATAGGCGACGATGGAAGTCGCGTGCGTGCCGAGGCCGTTGGCGTAGACCTTGCCGCCGACCGAGAGCGGGCCCTTCGAATTGTTCTTCCCCACGAGTACGGCGCCGTGGCTGGCGGTCGCGGACTTCCACTTCAGGTCGATGAGGTTCTTGGTCGTGCCGTCCGCCATGAGCAAGGTCGGCTCAACCCAGTCGGCCCAGTCGCAGTTGTTGTCGCCGAGGTCGGAGACCATGAGGTAAAGTTCCTTGGCGCCCTTGAGGTCGGCGGTGAGCTCGGTCAGGCGAGCCTTGTCCTTCGACGTGATGTCCTTGGTCTGCGCGACGGGCTTGGCCGGGGCGGACTTGGCAGCGGGAGTCGCGGCAGGCGTCGCCGCCGGGGTTGCCGCCTTCGGGGCAGGCGCAGGAGCGGGAGCAGCGGCCGGAGCGGCAGCGCCCTTAGCCGGGCGGCCGAACTTGGCTTCGCGTTCCACCTGGACCTTGGCGGCCGGAATCTGAGCGAACTCGCCGGCCTGCGGCACCTTGAGGCGCGCCGGGTTCTTGCCCTTGTCGTCCATGTTCGCGTTCAATTCGTCTTCCGAGACCGCGAGCGACTTCACGCCCGTGGCCGGGACCTCGACCTTGGCGGCCCAGACGATGGCGTTGAGCGCCAAGGTGCGGAAGCCATCGATGGCCCAATTCCGGTGGTAGTGGCCGCCCGAGAAACCGACGCCGCGGCCGCCATCGGCACGCTCCAGACCCCACATCAACGTCTGCGTCTGGCCGAGGCCGTCGACGCCGTGCTCGTTCCAGAGGTTGATGTACTGCTTCACGTTCTCGCGCGTCGGGACGGCCGTGACCAGGTCGAGCACCTTGCTGCGGTCGGCCGGGAAGCGCATGTTGTAGTAGAATTCGTCGTACGCCTGCACGAGGCCGGCGACGCCGCGGGACACCGGATGGTTCGGCAAGGCCTTCAGGTCGGCGACCCAGTGCGGGTTGACGGACCAACCCGTCTCGAACGCGCCGCCGATCCAGGGGCGGTAATACTTCTCGCCGTCCTTGGCGTCCGGGTGGACGGCATAATGCATGAAGACGATGCCCGTGCCCTGCTTGGCGAGCGCGTCGACCTTCGCCCAGCCCTTGCCCACGACGCTCGTGCCGTCGGCGTAGATCACCAGGCACTTGATGCCGTCGAGGACGGTCTCGTCCTTGGGCCAACCGCTAACGACGACGGCCTTGAGGCCAAGGCCGCTTTGTTCGTTGATGGCCTTGGCCAGCAGCTCGCAGCCAGCCTTGAACTCATGCTCGCCATGGCCATGCGATCGTCCGCCCGCGAGGAAGACGATGTCCGCCGCGGCGTGGGCGCCGAGCGAGACGAGGAGACTGGTGGCCACGACGAAGACGCGGGTCCAGGAACGGAGGGGATGATGCATAAGAATGGAGGGGCGACCGGGGTGAGGCTTCCTCCACA
>RFQN01000249.1 GCA_009924965.1 Verrucomicrobiota bacterium | reverse complement strand
GTCGGCAGGGACGGTGACCTCAAAGCGCGAGTCGAGACGACGCGTGCCGCCGCCGTCGTCGTTGGAGATCAAGGCACCCGCCGAGCCGCGCAGGCTCACGACCGGATCCAAGGGGGAGCCCAAGGCCTGCGCATAAGCATGGCCGGTGAGCACTTGGCCTTTCTTCAAGGTCAGGCGGTAGTAGTCAGCGTCGCCCGGCTCGCCGATCACGCCGTTCAAGGCGTAGGCCTCGGCCGGCGGCACCACGTTGGCCTGCTCGCGAGAGTTGTTCGGCTCGGCCTCGAGGAAGTTATCGACCGCCGAAATGCGGAACGGATTGCCCGACGGGGCGGACGCCTCGGCGGAGAAGACCTCGAAGTTCGGGTCTTCTTCGTTGGGCACGGCGACGGTGCCGGCGAAGGAGCCCTTGGCATCGATGAAGCGGACATCGACCTTCGACCCCATTTTACCACCCGCAGGGAAGACGACGTTAGGGCGGCGGAACTCACCGACATGGAGGCGATAGAAGGAGCGCGGGGAACCGCGGTAGGATGACTCGCGGACCATCACGTAGTAATCGCCGTCGTACTCGGCGATGAACGAGCAGAAACCGTCCTGCCGATGCAGGATGGTGTCGTCGGAAAAAGCCTTTTCGAAACGGTCCTTGTCGAGGATGGCGATGTAGGGGTCGAAGTTGAGGTACCCCAAGCGCAGGCCATCGATCTCGAGGCTGAGTCGCTGGCCCTTCTTCATCGTAACCTTGAAGTAATCCACGTCCTCGGTGAGTACCACGCCTTCGATCGTGCTGTTCAGCGGGATCGCCTGTGCCTGGGCGAACTCCGAGTTCGGCTCCTTCTCCTCGACGGTCGGATAGGGACTGACGAAGAACTGGCGGGGATGCGACAGGCCCGTGCGCGTGCGGACCCGCACCAAGTGGCTGCCCAACGCGGCGTCGGCGGCGATGGCGATGGTCAACTCGACCTTGCCGGCGGCGACGGCGTCGACGCTCTTGACGCTGAAGCCGGGATCATAGAACAGCAGCGTCTCGAAATCTTCGAGGCGCGTGCCGGTCACGGTCAGCTTGAATTCGGAGCCCCGCTGCCCGCCGTTGGGCTTGCAGGCGCTGAACTCGGGATAAGCGGCGCGCAGTCCTGCCGTCAGGAGCAGCAGGACGGTCAGCAGACGGGGCAACATGGGCGGTCGAGGAGCCGCGGAAGCGACGCTTAGGCGAGCCACTCCTGCATGATGCGACCGCCGTTGACGATGTCGATGGGACGGCCGCCGTCCGAGACGATGCGCTTTTCGGCGTTGATGCCGAGCGTGCGGTACATCGTCTTGGCCAGGTCTTCCGGGCCGACGGCATCGCGGTCGGGTTCACCGCCGAGGGCATCGGAGGCGCCGTGGATGTAGCCTTCCTTGACGCCACCGCCCGCGAGGGCGACGGAGAAGACGCGCGGCCAGTGGTCGCGGCCGTTGGTGCTGTTGACGCGCGGGGTGCGGCCGAACTCGGAGCTCACCATGACGAGCGTGCGCTTGAGCATGCCGCGATCGGCGAGGTCGGTGATGAGGCGGGCGAAGGCTTGGTCGAACTGCGGGGCCTGGCCGTCGAAGCCGCTCTTGATGTTGGAGTGGTGGTCCCAACCGCCGAAGTTGACGGAGACCATGCGGACGCCGGCCTCGACGAGGCGGCGGGCGAGGAGGAAGCGCTGGCCCGCGGCGTTGCGGCCGTACTCGTCGCGCATCTTCTCGGATTCCTTGGACAGGTCGAAGGCCTCGCGGGCCTTGGCGCTGCTGACCAGGCCATAGGCGGCCTGGTAGAAGCTGTCCATGGCGCCGATGGCGTCGGACTTCTCGGTCTCGCGGAAATGCTGGTCAACGGTCTCGAGCAGGCTGCGACGGCGGTCGAAGCGCTGCTGGTTGATGTCCTTCGGCGAGAGCAGGTCGCGCACGGCGAAGCCCTTGTCGGCCGGGTCGCTGCCCAACGCGAAGGGACCATAGGCGCTGCTCATGTAGCCCGTGCCCTGCTCGGGCACGCTCTGCGACGGCACCACGACGTAGGGCGGCAGGTTGTTGCGTGCGCCCTGCTCGTGCGAGATGACGGAACCGAAGCTCGGGAACTTGATGGCGGGGCTGGGGCGGTAGCCCGTGAACATGTTATGCGTGCCGCGTTCATGCGCCGCTTCACCGTGCGTCATCGAACGCACCACGGTGAGCTTGTTCATGATCTTGGCGATGTTGACGAACTTCTCGCCGACGTACTCGCCAGGGATGGACGTCTTGATGGGCGTGTACGGCCCGCGGTAATCCGGCGACGCGAACGGCTTCGGATCCCAAGACTCGTGCTGGGCCATGCCCCCGGGGAGGTAGATGTGGATGACGGCGTCCGCGGTCGCCGCAAAGCCCTCGACCTTCGGCATCTCGAGCGCCTGGAGCTGCATGAGCTTCGGCAACGTCAGGCCGATGGTCCCGAGCATGCCCACATGCAGGAAGTCTCGGCGGCTGAAACCGGCGCCCACGGTGGGGTGGTCGCCTTGGCAGAATCGGTGCATTTTCATGGCGGATGGGGGGCTAAGGGTGCGGGGGTTGCGGGTAAGACAGATGAAGACGCCTCAGGTTGCCGTTTAAATAACAAAAATAGAGCAAAGTCGCCCTCCCCTAGGC
>RFQN01000248.1 GCA_009924965.1 Verrucomicrobiota bacterium | reverse complement strand
CCCGGCGGCGAATTCAAGTTCAAGGGGCTCGACCACACGTCGATCCTCCGCGCCGAGGTCGAGCGCTTCCACCTGTCCGGCCACGCCGACCGCGAAGAGCTCGTGGACTTCGCAAAGTCGCTCGCGCCCAAGGACCTCGTGCTCACGCACGGTGACCCGCCCGCCCGCGCTTGGATGAAGGAGACGTTGTCCCAGGCCCTGCCAGGCACGCGCATCCACGACCCCGAACCGGGCGTCCCCCTCGACCTGTGAACCTAGCTCCCCTTTCAGTCGAAGACTGGCGGGAGTTCTATCTGACCCGCGGCCCACGGATGGCCGCCGAAGCGTTCTTGCTCAAGCTCGCGGAGCTGAGCCCGATGGAACAGCGCGCGGTGCTCTGCGGCTTGCCGGACACGCGCAGCCTGACGCAACGGTTCGAAAACGCCTGGGAGCAACGCGAAGCCGCCCTCGGGGGCGTGCCGTTCCTGACCAAGGATCTCTACTTCCGCGCCGGCCATCCGACCCAAGCGGGCTCGACCTTCCTCACCGAAGAGATCGGGCTGCCGCGCACCCACTCCACGCTGCCTGCGGCCTTCCAACACGACGCGGGCGCCGTGGAATGCGGGCGCACCCAGCTCAACGAATTCGCCTTCGGGCTCTCCGGCGAAAACCCACACTTCGGCGATTGCCCGCACCCGACCGACGCCACGCTTTTAGCCGGCGGCTCCAGCTCGGGCTCGGCCTTCGCCGTCGCACGCGGCCTCGTGCCCTTCGCCTTGGCGACCGACACGGCTGGCTCCATCCGCGTGCCCGCCGCCTACTGCGGCGTCTGGGGCCTGCGGTTGTCGCCCGACGTCGCCCCCGTGGGCGATATGTTCCCGCTGTCCCCGGGCTACGACACCCAAGGCTGGCTGGCCCGTTCCGCAAACGACCTGCTCGCAGTCTCCACCGCCGTGCTCGGCGAAGCACCGCCGGCTGGCGCTGGACTTTGGGCCGGTGACCTCGGGCTCGGCCTCGACCCAGCCGTGCTCGCCCCGATGCGCACGCTGGCCCTGAAGTGTGGTGCGAAGGAAGACCCCGCCGCGGCGGAGCTTCTACGCTTAGCCTGCGCGGAAGCCGCCGCCGCCTACCCGGTGCTCGGCGGCGCCGCCGCCGCCCGCGTCCACGCGCCTTGGCTCGACCGCCGCCGCGCCGACTACGACCCCGCGGTCTGGGCCCGCCTCGACGCCGGGCGTCGCTGCACGCCCGAGGAACTGCGCGCCGCCGAAGCCGTCCGCAGCCGCGTGAGCGAAGCGTTCCGCGCCATCTTCCGGAGGCACCACTACGTAGTACTGCCGAGCACCGTTGGCCCCGCGGTAACCAAGGCCGCCTGCGATGACGCACATCGCCGCCGCCTGCTAGCGCTCAACGCACCGGCGTCCTTGGCCGGCCTGCCTGCCGTGGCGGCGCCGGTGAAGTTGCCCGATGGGCTCACGGCTGGCGTGCAGATCCTCTTCCCGGACATGCCCAACTTCGGCTGGCGCTCGGTCCTGGAACGGCTCCGCTGATCAGAGCCGGCGGCGACGCATGTGCGCCGGCGGCTGGCCCAAGGCCTCGCGATACTTGGCCACGGTGCGCCGGGCGATCTGGATGCCGCGCTTCCGGAGCTCGGCGGTGATGGCTTCGTCCGCCAACGGGGCCGCGGGGTTCTCCCGCGCCAAGATGTCGGCGATGAGCTCCTGCACGCCTTCCTGGGCGACCGTGCCGCCGCCTTCCGTGGCGACGCCCGAGGTGAAGAACCAACGGAACTCCTTCAGGCCATGCGGCGTGAGCATCCACTTGTTCGCCGCGGCGCGGCCCACGGTGGTCTCGTGCACGCCCATCTCCTTGGCGACGTCCGTCATGGTGAGCGGCCGCAGCTGCGCAGGGCCATGCTCGAAGAAGTCGCCTTGGCGTTCGACGATGATGTGCGCGAGGCGCTCGACGGTGCGCTGGCGCTCTTCGATCGCGCCGATGAGGAACTTGCCCTGACGCATCCGCTCCAAAAGGTAGGCGCGCTCCTTCTCGCCCAAGGCTTGGCCAGCGAGCATGTCCTTGTAGGCGGAGGCCAACTTCAGCTTCGGGATATGGCGGTCGTCCATGGTGACCTTCCACTTGCCGTCGTCCGCCTTCTCCACGGTGGCGTCAGGGCTCACGACGCGGTTGTCGTCGCGCATGAAGCGACGGGCCGGGGCGGTCTCCAGCTTGGCCATCTCCGTGAGGCCGTCGCGGACCTCGTCAGGCGTGAGCTCGCAGATGCGGCCGCACTCGTCGAGGCGGCGGGCCATCAGCGGCTCCCACGCGTCCTGCACGAGCCGGGCAGCGAAGGACAAGCCGCGGCCTCGCTGCCGGAGCTGGGCGAGGAAGCATTCGCGGAGGTCGCGGGCGCCGATGCCGACCGGGTCGAACCCCAGCAACAAGGTATGGGCGGTGACGACGGCCTCGTAGCTCTGCCCGGAACGCAAGGCGATCGAAGAGAGGTCCTCGTCGAGGAATCCGCGGTCATCCAAGGACGAGATGAGGAGCTTGAGGGCTTCCTGCACCTGCGGGTCTTCGGAGGCGGTGCGGGCCTGCTCAGCCAGATGCTCCGAGAGCGAGGATTCGCCGGTGACCGACTCCAGCATGTGCCGGCGACGTTCTTCGTCGTGAGGGCGA
>RFQN01000247.1 GCA_009924965.1 Verrucomicrobiota bacterium | reverse complement strand
CTGGGCGCGCATGCCCGCGTTGAAGACCTTGGTACCGGCCGTGCCGCCATTGTCGTTCATGAAGACCACCAAGGTATCTTGGGCGAGTCCGAGGGCCTCGAGTCGCGCCAGGATGCGGCCGACGTTCTGGTCGATGTTGTGGATCATCCCGAAGAAGTTCTCGGTGTCCTTGCCGAGGCCCTTGCCCTCGTAGAGCGCGGCGTCCTCCGGCTTGGCGTTATAAGGCGCGTGCGGCGCATTGGTGGCGATCCAGGCCAGGAACGGGCGCTTGGCGGCGGCTTCGCCTTCGATCCACCGAGTCGCTTGGGCGAAGAACTCATCGGTGCAATAGCCTGCCGTCTTCACGAACTTGCCGTTATGGAGGATCGTCGGACCGTAGTAGGAATTCTTCGGCACGTCGCCGCAGCTGCCGGGATAGCTCTGGCCGATGCCACCCGCGCCATGGATGAAGACCTCGTCGAAGCCGCGCTTGTTCGGCTGATACTGCGGCTCATCGCCTAGGTGCCATTTGCCGAAGATGCCGGTCCGGTAGCCGGCCTTCTGAAACTGTTCGGCCAACGTCGCCGCCCCAAGGGCCAAGCGCTCGCGCTCCAAGATGGTATGCGTCACGCCATTCTTGAACTCATGCCGTCCCGTGAGCAGCGCGCTCCGCGTCGGTGCGCACGTCGGCGAGACCTGAAAATCGACGAACCGGACGCTCTCCGCGCGAAGCTTGTCGATGTTCGGCGTCTTAAGGACGGGATTACCATGGGCACTCAGGTCGCCGTAGCCTTGGTCGTCGGTGAGGATGAAGAGGATGTTCGGCTTAGTCGGGGCGGCCAATAGGCCAAGGCAGGAACAAAGCAGCCAGAGGAAGCAGCGCATGGGGATAGGCCCAACCTAGGGACAGCCTAGGCCGATTCCAGCGGAATCCCAGCCCTTGGCTGGACAGCGCTGCCCCGAGGAGCCTATATAAGCCACCCCTGCGATGAAGCCCCTCCGCTCGCTGCTCTGCCTCCTGCCAGCCCTGCTCTGCGCCCAAGGCGCCCCCACGGGCGCCGAGCTCTATCGCCAATATTGCGCGGCCTGCCATGGCCAAGAAGGCCGCGGCATCCCCCACGCTTTCCCGCCGCTCGCGGGCTCGGACTTCCTCGCCACGCAACGGGACAAGGCGCTCAAGGCCCCGCTCGAGGGCTTGCGCGGGGACATCCAAGTCAACGGCCAGAAATACAACGGCTGGATGCCGCCGGTGACGCTGACCGACGCGCAGCTCGCGGAGGTCTTCAATTACGTGTTCTCCCAGTGGGGCAACACCCTCCCGACTACTACCGCCCAAGAAATCGCGGCCCTGCGGGCACAGACCAAGTACCCGACGCACGCGCAACTCCTCGCCGCGATGTCGCCCGACGTCCTCCCGGCCGCGCCGGAGGGCTGGAAGTTCACCGTGGCCGCCCCGCTCGACTTCCAACCGACGCGTCTCGTCGCGCACCCGGATGGCCAGCACATCGTCATCCTCGCCGCCAGCGGCGACCTCTGGACCTGGAACCTCGCCACGCACGACGTGAAGCTCCTGTGGTCCGGCAAGGACATCCTCGACCCGAAGCTCGGCGACACCACCTGCCTTGGGCTCGGTACCGATGACCGCGGCCGGCTCTACTTCATCAGCAACCAAGGCAACAAGTCCAAGCAGCCGGTCGAAAACGAAGTCACGATCTGGCGCACCGAGCCTTGGACCGGCCCGGGCAGCTGGACTAAGCCCAAGGCCTGGCACCACACCTCCTACCACTTCGGCGTCGGGCCGTATAACCACGGCGTCAACCACATCGCCCAAGGTCCTGATGGCCTGATGTACGTCAGCAGCGGCTCGCGCACCGACGGTGGGGAGGAAGGCAATTCCCCGAACTACGACAAGTCCGGCGAAAACCCGCTGACCGCGACGCTTTGGCGCCTGGACCCCAAGCTCGAGCACCCGCGCATCGAGATTTTTGCGCACGGCCTCCGCAACACCTACCACTTCATGTGGAACCGCCAAGGGCAGCTACTGGGCGTCGAAAACGGGACCGACGCGGACACCCCCGAAGAACTGAACCTGATCGAGCGCGGTAAGCACTACGGCTTCCCCTACGAGTTCGGCGATTGGACGACCAAGCCCTACCCGCACACCCCGGACGCGCCGAAGGACCTCGTCTTCACACGTCCGTTTGTGAACCTCGGACCCGACGCGAATGACCGCGGCGGTCGGGCGACCTTCACGCCGCATTCCTCGCCATCGACCATCCTTGAACTCGGCCCCGACTGGCCTGCCCCGCTGGGCAACCGCTACGTGGTCACCCGTTTTGGCAATTACCTCAAGGAGCAGAGCGGCTTCGACCTGCTGCTCCTTGAACTCGACGTCGCCAAAAAGGAGGCCCGCGTCCAGACCCTGGCCGCCCCGCTGGCGCGTCCGATCTCGATGCTCGCCCTCCCCGGCCATCGCCTGCTCATCGCCGAGTATTGCCGTGGCAACTCGCTGGCGGCGGGCACCAGCACCCCGGGACGCTTGATCCTCCTGGAGCCGAAGTAAACGCCGGCAGCGGGGACGCATCCTCCTATAGCCTCATTTAAGCCTCAGCCTGAGGCAGGTTTAAGGTCGGCAAACGCAGTCGCATATGACAAGGCCTGCACCCTCGGGTCGGC
>RFQN01000246.1 GCA_009924965.1 Verrucomicrobiota bacterium | reverse complement strand
GAGCGACGCGCGCGGCGCGGCGCTCACCTGGGAAGACCTCGGCGGAACTGCGGAAACGTTCGGCGATCCCGCGACTGAGCTCGACGCCCGGTTCAAGGCGGCCCTGCTCTTCCAGGAATCGCACGACAAGCGCGCCGTCGCGCTGCAGGTGGCGCGGATCCGGCAGCTCCTCAAGTCGCCCGTGATCCCTGACGACGCGAAGGAACGCGTCGAGCGGCAGATCAGGAACTACTGAACTGCGCTCGCGCTCCCGGAGTCCGGCGGTGGGGCCGGGCTCCGGGACTTCGCGCGTCAGCGCCCGAACAGCAGTTGGCCGAACACGCTCGCGATCAGGTACTCGTTGTCGAAGATCGCGCTCTCGCCCGCGTGCGACGCGCCGGGAATCAGGTGCGAGTCGTAGGTCGGGGCCGCGCCCCAGAGTGACGCGGCAGGCGCGTCGTAGCAGAGGTTGGAGCTCTCCAGCGGCACCTGCACCGCAGAATCGCCGCCCGCGCTGTAACAGACGATTCGCTCGGCGACGCCGGCCAGCGCGACCGCGACGCCGAGCCCGCCATCGTTGGTGGCGCTGCCGCCGATGCCGATGATGATCTGGCTGGCTCCGCCTGCGGCGGCGGCGAGCAGCATCTCACCGGTGCCGAAGGTCGAGGCGCGGGCGGGTTGCAGGGGGAGGTCTTGGACCAAGGCGAGCCCGCTGGCGGCGCTCATCTCCAGGATGGCTACCCGCGTGCCGGGCACCCAGCCGAAGCGGGCGAGGCGCGGGCGGGCTTGGGCGTCGAGAACCGCCGTTTCCCTCCAGACCCCGCCGAGGGCCGCCACCATCGCCTCGGTCGTGCCTTCGCCGCCGTCGGCCATGGGGCAGGCGTCGAAAACCGCCTCAGGAAACACTGTTTTCAGGGCCTTTTCGCAACTTTGGGCCACGCCTTGGGCCGAGAGCGCCCCCTTGAACTTGTCGCTGGCTAGGAGAATCCGCATCGCTGGCCTCTTTTAGCATCGTTTGCCTCGGCGGGGAAGGGCATTCCGTTGGCTCGGTTCCATCCCTCTTGCATCCGTTCCCGGAAGATTTTAAGTTCCTAAGCAGTCCCCCTCGGTTCCTCTGCAGGAACTAACCTCCCTGATTCACTGTTTAATCCCTCAGTATCCCTTTGCCGCCCATGAATGCTTTCCTCCACCGCCTCCCATTGCTGGCCGCCGTGTGCTTGGCTCGCTTGGCCGTCGCCGCCGAGACTGCGCCCGAGCCCACCAAGGAAGGCCTCGAGTTCTTCGAGAAGAACGTCCGTCCCATCCTCTCCGAGCATTGCTACAAGTGCCACTCGGTCGCCGAGAGCTCCTCGAAGGGTGGCCTCATCTTGGATTCGCGCGACGGCATGCTCAAGGGCGGCGACGAAGGCCCCGCGGTGGTGCCGGGCAACACGAGCAAGTCCTTGCTCATCCGCGCCATCACCTACACCGACAACGAACTGCAGATGCCGCCTAAGAAGAGCGGCGGGAAGATCGCCGACGCCAAGATCAAGGTGCTTGAAGAGTGGATCAAGATGGGTGCCCCGGCCCCCGTTGGAGCCGGCAACAAGTTGACTGGTCTCTCGCAAAAGGCCCGTGAACACTGGGCGTTCAAGCCCGTCGTCAAACCCGCCGTGCCCGAAGTGAAGAACAAGGCCTGGGTGCATAACCCGATCGACGCCTTCGTCCTTGCCAAGCTCGAATCCGTCGGCCTGCAGCCCAATCCCGCCACCAACCCGGAGTCGCTGCTGCGCCGCATCCATTATGACTTGGTCGGTCTGCCTCCCTCCGCCGACAAGGTGCACACCTTCAGCGTCCAGTACGCCGGGGCCGTGACCGCCGATGCGGGCGCCGTGCAGCGTGGCCAGCCCGCCAAGGCCGTCGACACCCTCGTGGCCAAGGAAGTGGACGAACTCCTCGCGTCGCCGCATTATGGCGAGCGCTGGGGCCGCCACTGGCTCGATACCGCCCGTTATTCCGACACGCGCGGCTTGGCGGTTGACCAAGGCAACTCGCTCTTCGAGGACTACCGTTACGCCTACGCCTGGACGTTCCGCAACTACGTCATCGACGCCCTCAACGCCGACAAGCCCTACGACCAGTTCATCATCGAACAGCTCGCGGCCGACCGCCTGCCCGACCTCGCCAAGGACGACCCGCGCCTCGCCGCGCTCGGCTTCATCACCGTCGGCAAGCGCTTCGACAACAACGACGACACCATCGACGAACGCATCGATACGACCACCAAGGCCTTCTTGGGCCTGACGGTCTCGTGCGCCCGCTGCCACGACCACAAGTTCGACCCGATCCCCGCCGCCGACTACTATTCGCTGCACGGCATCTTCGCCTCTACGATCGAACCGCTCCAGGAGCCGATCATCCGCGGCACCCGCATCGGCAACGCCACCGAGCGCGCCGACTACGACAAGAAGATGCGCGAGCTGGTGGAATCCAACACGCGCGGCTATTACCGCTACATCGCGGCCCAGCTCGGCATCCTGCACAAGGACTTCGCCGGTCGCGCGCTCTTCCAGATGGCCGGCCAGCGCTCCGAGAAGGGCTTCGACATCCAGAAGCAGTACAAGTTCGAACCCGTGCGCGAGGTCGACGGTTCCATCAACATCGCGACCAACTCCCCGATCACCGGGCCGCTCGCCCGCCTGCGCCGCC
>RFQN01000245.1 GCA_009924965.1 Verrucomicrobiota bacterium | reverse complement strand
CCCATCGACGCCTTCGTCGCTGCTCGCCTTCAGCCAGCTGGCCTTAGCCTCTCTCCCGAAGCGCCCCGCGACGTCCTGCTGCGCCGCTTGGCGCTCGACCTAACCGGCCTGCCGCCGACGCCCGAGGAAACCGCGGCGTTCGTCGCCGACCGCAGCCCCGATGCCTACGAAAAGCAGGTCGATCGCCTCCTCGCTTCGGTGCACTACGGCGAACGGATGGTGCTCCCTTGGCTCGACGCATCGCGCTACGCCGACAGCAACGGCTTCCAACAAGACGGCGACACGTTCCAATGGGTCTGGCGCGACTGGATGGTCCGCCAGCTCAACGCCGACAAGCCCTTCGACCAGCTGAGCACCGAACTCCTAGCCGGCGACCTCCTGCCCAACGCGACCGCGGAACAGAAGCTGGCGACCGCGTTCAACCGCAACCACATCCTCAACGGCGAGGGCGGCAACATCGCGGAAGAACAGCGCTTCGTGAGCCTCTTCGACCGCGTCGACACGGTCTCGACCACTTGGCTGGGCCTGACGATGGCCTGCGCGCAGTGCCACGATCACAAATACGACCCGATGACCCAGAAGGACTACTACAGCCTGCTGGACGCCTTCAACCACGCCCCTGAACGCGGCGTCCCTGGCGGCGGGCCTTCGCGCTTCCGCCTCGATCAACCGCTCCTCGAGGTGCCGACGCCCGAACAGGCCGCCCAGCTCGCCAAGCTCGAGGCCGACTACGAAGCCAAGAACAAGGAAAGCGCTGCGCTCCAAGCCAAGGCCTTCGAAGCCTGGCTCGCGCTCCCCTTGGAGAAGAAAGGCATGTTGGACGACAAACTGAAGGCACTGCTCGCTCCGAGCGCTAAACCCACGGCCGCCCAACAGAAGACACTCCTCGCGCACTACAACAAGAACGTCTTCCCCGAGGACCGGAAGAAGTCCCCGGCCTTCAAGGCCATCGACGACGCCAAGGCCGCCATCGCCAAGTTCAAGGCCTCCGACAACTACCCGCGGGTCATGATCATGAGCGACGCCACTGCCCGCGACACGCACATCCTCGACCGCGGCGCCTACCTCTCGAAGAAGGAGAAGGTCACCTTCAACACGCCAGCGTTCCTGCCAAAGCTCCCGGCCAACGCGCCCGCCAACCGCCTCGGCCTTGCCCAATGGCTCTTCACGCCGACGCACCCGCTGACCGCCCGCGTGCAGGTCAACCGCCAGTGGCAGCACTTCTTCGGCCAAGGGCTCGTCCGCACCTCCGAGGACCTCGGCGTGCAAAGCGACCCGCCGACCCACCGCGCGCTCCTCGATTGGCTCGCCGTCGAATACCGCGAAAGCGGCTGGAAGACCAAGGCCCTGCAGAAGCTCATCGTGACGAGCCGCACCTACCGCCAGTCCAGCCACGTCACGTCCGAGCACCTCGCGAAGGACCCCGAGAACAAGCTGCTCGCCCACGCCCCGCGCTTCCGCCTGACGTCCCTGATCCTGCGCGACGTAGCCCTCGCGAGCAGCGGCCTGCTGAACGAGCAGGTCGGCGGCACGCCGGTCTACCCCTACCTCCCGCCCGCGCCTTGGGAGAGCCTCGCGATCACCAAGGAACGCGACTTCACCTACCCGACCTCGAAGGGCGCGGACCTCTACCGCCGCAGCCTCTACACCTTCTGGCGCCGCACCATCGCGCCGGTGAACATGTTCGACGTCTCCTCGCGCCAGACCTGCCGCGTGCGCACGACGCAGACGACCTCGCCGCTGCACGCGCTCACCCTGCTGAACGACCCGACCTGGGTCGAAGCCGCCCGCGTCCTCGCCGAACGCGTGAGCAAGGAGCAGCCGAACGACGACGCCCGCCTCGCCCGGGCCTACGCCCTGATCTTGAGCCGCCCGCCGACCGCACGGGAGCAGGCGCTCCTGCGGAACCTCCTCGCGCGCCAGCGCGCGGTGTACGCGGATGACCCGAAGTCGGCGGATGCCTTGCTCGCGGTGGGCGCCCGCCCGCGCGATACCTCGCTCAAGAACACCGAACAAGCGGCCCTCACCGCCGCCTGCCTCGCCCTCCTCAACCTCGACGCCGCGCAGACCCGCGACTGACCCATGGACCACGACCCGCTTTCCCCGACCGACTGGCGCACGCGCCTCACGCGCCGCAGTTTCCTCAACGCCTCCGTCCAAGGCATCGGCGCCGTCGCGCTCTCCTCGCTCCTCTCCCGCGACCTGCTCGCCGCGGCCAGCCCCGCGGCGAAGGGCGGCCTGCCGGCCCTGCCCCACTTCGCACCTAAGGCCAAGCGCATGATCTGCCTCTGGCAAGGCGGCGGCCCCTCGCACATCGACCTCTTCGACCCCAAGCCCAAGATGGTCGACTTCGCCGGCAAGGACATCCCCGCCAGCGTGCGCGGCGACACGCGCCTCTCCACGATGTCGAGCGGCTACTCCAAGTGGCCGTGCGTGCCGGCGATCAAGCCCTTCAAGAAATACGGCGCGAGCGGCATTGAGATGAGCACGATGCTGCCGCACATCGGGTCCATCGCCGACGAGCTCTGCGTCGTGCGCTCGATGAACACCGAGGCCGTCAACCACGCGCCCGGCGTCACGTTCTTCATGACCGGCTCGCAGATCCCCGGCCGCCCGGCGATGGGCGCCTGGCTCGCCTACGGACTCGGCACGATGAACGAGGACCTCCCGGCATTCGTCGTGATGACCTCGTCG
>RFQN01000244.1 GCA_009924965.1 Verrucomicrobiota bacterium | reverse complement strand
CGGCTACCAGCACGTGCTGCCGCTGCGCGAGATGCGGACGGACTGGACCAAGATCATCCTCGGCCTCGACCACATCCTCTTCGTCCTCGGCATCTTCCTGCTCAGCCGCTCCTGGAAACCCGTCGTGACGCAGGTGACCGCCTTCACCCTCGCCCACTCGCTGACGCTCGGCCTCGCGGCTGCTGGCTATGTCAAGGTGCCGGCCAGCGTGGTCGAACCCATCATCGCCGCCAGCATCGCCGCCGTGGCCCTAGAGAACATCTTCCGGCCCGACTACAGCCGCTGGCGCCTCGTCATCGTGGCGGTCTTCGGTGCTTTCCACGGGTTAGGCTTCGCGTCGGGACTCAGCGAACACGGCATCCCCCAGGACGGCTTCCTCATCGCCTTGACCGGCTTCAACCTCGGCGTCGAAGGCGCCCAGCTGAGCGTCATCGCCCTCGCCTTCGCCCTGACCTACTGGCTCAAGGACGAGCTAACCTACCGCCGCTGGATCGTGATTCCGGCGTCGGCGGCCATCGCGGTGACGGGCCTCTACTGGGCTATCCAGCGCCTGCTCTGACGGTCAGCGTAGGGCTTGCTCGGCAGCCGGCGCGGCCAACACATAAAGCGCATACTTGGCGCGGCTGATGCCGACGTAAGCCTTCCGGCGATCACGCTCCGTCGCCAAGGAATCCACATCGGCGAGCACGATGGCGTGACTTTCCATGCCCTTGAACTTGAAGACGGTGGAGGTCCGCAAGGTGCCCGGCTCGTAAGGCCGCGACGGGTCGTACGGCACGAGCCGCAAGCCTGCCAGCATGGCTTGAGCCGCGTAGCTCTCCTTGCCGGCGCCACGGGCGCTGAGCACGACGATGTCCTCAGGGCCTTGGTGCGGCAGGACGACGTGCTTCAGCAACGCCTCCAAGGTCGCGAGTTCCTTCCCGGGTTGATAAGAAGCCGTGGTCACCGCGGGGCCGCTGATGCCGGAGCCTTCCTGCACCGGACGGCCCATGACCTTGGCGGCGGCCCGGGCGATTTGTTCGGTGTTCCGCCAGTTGCGCTCGACGACGGCCTCGGGGGCTCCATCCAGGCAGGCGAACAAAGCCTGTCCCTCAGGAGAGGCGACGACCGGGCTTTCCGGGGTCAGGATCTGATCAAGGTCCTCGAACCACCACCAGCGTCCGTCTTTGAGCCCACCTTTGAGGAGGGCGTCCATCAAGGCGAGCTTGCCGGCGTCATCACGGAAATCCTGCCCCTCATCGACGACCAGGAGGTCGAACTTGCGCTCGGCCGGCCACGCGCGGGCGACAGCGGTGGCCTGCTCGACGCGGGCCCGGAAGTAAGCGGGATCCGTCGCAGCGGCGTCGGAGGCATCGCCTAAGACGTGGTCGACGTGGGCGTAGAATGAACCTGCCCGTACGGTCGCCAAGCCCTCGCGCGCCGACACGTCGGCCAAGTGCGCGCCCAGATGCCGGTTGAAGCACAGCAGGCCGATCTTCGCGAAAGGCGTCGCCGCACGTTCGCGCCGGCAGGTCTCCACGGCCAGGAGCGTCTTGCCCGAACCCGGCCCGCCGGTGATGCGCAGGCGCTTGTTCTTCTTCACCAGGTCGAGGGCGTTCAGCTGAGAAGCCGACAAGCGGATGAGCTCCAGGTCCATGTCGGTCGCCGAAAGGTTGGAGGTCAGGCGGAGGTCTGGACGCAACAACTGCGCCACGCCCAAGAGCTGCTGGTCGGTCGCCGGGGCCGGGAGTTCGCGATCAGGGAAGTGCCGGCGGAACCGCGCCTCGGCGTCATCCAGCAGGCGTCCTACGATGTCCGCCAGCGTGTGCTCGGCCAGTTCGGCGCGGTCGACGATGCGTTCCTGCGGGCATTCGAAGGTCTGGGCGTTGAAGTCGACGTCGGCGAAGACCATGGCCTGGTTGAACGGCATCCGGGCTTCGGTGGACTCGCGGCCGCACTGGCGCTCAAGGTAGTCCCTGATCTCGTAGCTGTTGTCGCGGGCCTGGTAGAACGGCGGCGCGATGGATTCACGGTGGCCTTGGCGCACGCGGTACCAGCGCCCGCCTTGGCAGCCGATCTCGCCGCCCTTGACCTCGAGCACCAACCGGCCTCGCGGATGCAGGATCACGAAATCCGCCTCGGAATCGATGGCCCCGCGCTGCCGAGGCACCTCCAGGCAAGGGATGACGATATACTCGTCCGACAGCTCGAAGCGCAGGCGTTCCAGGAGTTCGGCCTCGGACTCATCGAACTGGACGGCATGAAGTCGGTCGGGAATGCATCGAGCCATCGCCTCGTTTTACCCTATAATAAAACCCCCGCAAGCCTGCTCCCGTCCTTCGCTGAAGTTCTTGTTTAAAAGGGCCAGGATTCGCCTACAACAACGGCACCCCAGGCCATGCTGTCGCGTCTACTCCCCCTGCTCGTCGCCCTCCGCCTCTTCGCCGCCCCGGAGGCGCTGTTCGATGGCCGCACTTTCACTGGCTGGGAAGGCGACACCGCCAAGGTCTGGCGCGTGGCCGACGGCGCCCTCGAGGCCGGGAGCCTTGCGCGCAACCAGGAGAAGAATGATTTTCTCGCGACGACGCGCGCCTACGAGAATTTCGACCTCAGCCTGCAATGGAGGCTCGAAGGGACGAAAGGCTTCGTGAACGGGGGCGTGCAGTTCCGCTCCACGCGCATCCCCAATCACCACGAGATGAAAGGCTACCAAGCCGACCT
>RFQN01000243.1 GCA_009924965.1 Verrucomicrobiota bacterium | reverse complement strand
GCGGCTTGGACGCCCTTGCTCTTGTTGTCCTGGGCGGCCTTCTGGAGCAGGGCCTGGTATTCAGGCATCTGGACGGCCTTGAGGATGAGGCTCGGGTTGGTCGTGGCGTCCAAAGGCTTGAAAGCCTTCATGGCGGCGAAGTCACCGGTGTCGGCGACGACCTTCGTGTGTTGGCGGAGTTGCTCGAGTGCGTTCATAAATAAGAGGGCGTCAGCGTGGGCGATGCCCCTTGGGTTGTCCAGCCAGAGAAGCATCACCGCCGTTGCGGGGGCATCTCTCGCTTGTTTCCGTGGCCGGACTCCTCCACAGTGCCGACATGCGCATCAAGGTTAGGCAGGCATTGTCGGCGGAGCAGCCCCTCGTGGGCGTGACGGTTTCCGGCTGGGTCCGGACCCGCCGAGATTCCAAGGGCTTTTCCTTCGTCGAGGTCAACGACGGTTCTTGCTTCAAGAACCTCCAAGCGGTCGTCGATCATGCCTTGCCTGGCGCCGAAGACCTTAAGGACGCCCTGACGGGGTCGTCGGTTTCGATCGAGGGTGAATTGGTGCCTTCGCCCGCCAAGGGGCAGAAATGGGAACTCAAGGCCACGGCGTTCCGGTTGGTCGGTCGGGCTGACGAGTCGTTCCCTCTGCAGAAGAAGGGCCATACCGTGGAGTTTCTGCGCACCATGCCCCACCTGCGGGCGCGGACCAACCGCCTCGGCTCGCTCATGCGCGTGCGCAGCCGCATGGCCATGGCCGTCCATGGCTTCTTCCAGCAGCGGGGGTTCGCCTACGTGCACACGCCGATCATCACCGCGAGCGACTGCGAAGGCGCCGGCGAGCTCTTCCGCGTCACCACGCTCGACCCGAACGCCCCGCCCAAGGGCCAGGATGGCACCGTCGATTGGTCGGCCGATTTCTTCGCCCGCCAGTCTTACCTCACCGTCTCCGGGCAGCTGGAAGGCGAGACCTTGGCCTGCGCCTTGGGCGACGTCTACACCTTTGGGCCGACCTTCCGCGCGGAGAACTCCAACACCAGCCGGCACGCCAGCGAGTTCTGGATGATCGAGCCTGAGATGGCCTTCTGCGACCTCGAAGGCGACATGCGCTGTGCCGAGGAACTCGTGAAACACCTTGTAAAGACGGCCTTGGCAGAGTGTGCCGATGAGCTCGAGTTCTTCAACGCCTACGTCGACAAGGGCCTCTTGGAGCGTTTGCGCTTCGTGGCCGAGCGGCCCTTTGCGCGGGTGTCTTACACCGAGGCGGTGAACATCCTGTTGCAGTGCGGCCGAGCCTTTGAGTTCCCGGTCGTCTGGGGCGAGAACCTGCAGTCGGAACACGAGCGCTACCTGACCGAGGTGCACTTCAAGAGCCCGTTGACCGTCTACAACTACCCGAAGACGGCGAAGCCCTTCTACATGCGCCAGAACGACGACGGCCGGACCGTGGCGGCGATGGATTTGCTCGTCCCGGGCGTCGGCGAAATCGTCGGCGGCAGCCAACGTGAAGAACGCCTCGACCGCCTGGTCGCCGCGATGCAAGCCCATGGCCTCGATTTGGAGTCCTATAGCTGGTACATCGATACCCGCCGCTTCGGTTCCGTCCCGCACGCCGGCTTCGGCCTGGGTTTCGAACGCCTGCTCATGTTCGTCACCGGCGAAGGCAACATCCGGGACGTCATCGCCTACCCCCGCACCCCGGGGCACGCCTAAGCCTTATTTCGGGCCGGCCGGCTTGGTCGGCACGCGGGTCAGGTCGAGGATCGCTCGGCCCGTCACGCAATTGTGGCGGACCATCTGCAGGTTGCCTTGGCCGGTGGCGGTGCCTTTGGCCGCGGCGTTATCGGTATAGAGCACTGGCGAGGTCGAGGAGACCAAGCCGACCAGGTTGCCGGCCTGATCGATGATGGGGCCGCCGCTCGAGCCGCGCGCGTAGTCCGCCGTGATCTGCATGAACACCGCACCGTTACGGTCCGTGCCGCCCATTCGACAATAACGCGTCACGATGCCTTCCGAGAAGCAGCCGAACGCATTGGCTGGGTGGCTGTAGCAATAGATGGCCGCGCCGGCGCCGAGGTCGTCACGGACGGGCAGGGCGGTGAGGCCCTTGGCGTTGACGCGCAGCAGGGCGACATCGCTGTTCTTGTTGGCGGCAAGGACTTCGGTCACGGGGAAGAAGCGGCCGTCGGCGGTCATCACGCCCATGGCCTCGGCCGTTTCGCCGGCTGCGACATGGTGGTTGGTCGCGATCACGCCGTCGGGGTCGACCACGACGCCGCTCGCGAGTGTGCAGTGCCAGCGCGTGCATTTGTCGCATTTATAGGCCCCGGTGATGAGGACGGCGGCGGCCGCGGCGGTCCGGTAAGCCTCTTCGCCGTCGAGCTTCTTGTCGCGGATCGCCGGCAGCAGGTGGACGCCTGTGGCGGACGTGCGTTTCACTTGGGCGAGGCGCGTCTCCTTGTTGAGCGGGGACTTGTTGCCCTCGGCGAGGTTCGCGGTGGCCGTCTCGGCTTGGGTGAAGAGCGCGCGGTCGTCGGCGGCGGCGTCGACGGATTGCCCTGGCGGCGTGAAAGCAGCGCCGAGGAAGCAAAGCAGCGTGGGGAGGAGCATGCGGGGACTATGGCGGAAGCGTTGGGGCCTGACGAGCAAATCGCACCGCGTGCGTCGCGTATCCGTCACGCGCATACACGCGCGTTGAGTGGCTTGGGCGGTACGGCCGGCCGCCCCATGTGGGGCTGGGATCTCCGGCTGAAAGAGGCGCCATGGTGGCTTGAGAGAG
>RFQN01000242.1 GCA_009924965.1 Verrucomicrobiota bacterium | reverse complement strand
CGTCGCCAAGGTGCGCAGCCTGACGGATCGGACCGAAGCCGAAGTCCCGCGCACCGACCTGGTGCCCGCGCTCCGGGCGGTCTTGGCGGAAGGCATGCGGGCCGTCCTGCCGTAATCCCGATGTCTGAGCAGACGCGCCAGTATCAGGACATGGCCAAGACGGCCTCCTGGACGATGGTGTCGCGTGTGCTCGGCTTGTTCCGCGACCAACTGATCGCCGCGTTCTTCGGGGCCAGCGCCATCGGCGCGGCGTTCCTCTTCGCCTTCCAGATCCCCAACCTTTTCCGCCGTCTGCTCGGGGAGGGCGCCTTGACCGCCGCGACCGTGCCGGTGCTCGCTGAGATCGAGTCCAAGCACGGCCGGCCGGCGTCGCATGCCTTCCTGAATTATGTTCTCCGGAAACTCTTGCCCTGGCTCCTGGGGCTGACGCTCGTGGGCATAGGCCTGGCGTTGGCGGCAATGCTGCTCTTCAAGGACCCGCGGTATGTGCGCTCGGCCGAGTTCACCGCTTGGTGCATGCCTTACATGCCGCTCATCTGCGTGGCGGCGTTGTTCACCTCGGCCGTCAACCTGAGCGGCCGGTTCGGCTTGGCGGAGATAGCCTCCTCCTGCCTTAACGTCTGCATGATCCTTGGGCTGGGCTTCTTTGGCTACTACCTCGGAGACGGTGACGTCGGCCGGGCGCGTTGGCTGTGCTTCGGCACCTTGGCCGGCGGGACCTTGCAGCTGCTCATCCCGATGTGGGGCCTGCATCAAGCCGGTTGGCGGAGCGCGCCGGTCCGGGCGGATGCCGCCGCTTGGCAGGCCTTACGCGTCGCCTTCATCCCCGCGGCCTTGGGCGCGGGGATCCTGCAGGTCAACTTTCTCATCTCGCGTTCGTTGGCCTTCGACCTCGAGGGCTCGAAGCTGACCTATTACTACATCGCGAACCGCATCGTCGAACTGCCCATCGGGCTCTTCTCCACGGCCATCGCGACGGTCATGTTCCCTGCGATGGCCACGGCCTTCGTCGAGAAAGATACGACCGCGATGGGGCGCAACTACGCTCGCGGCATGCGCCTGATCCTCGCGATCAACATCGGCGCCGCCATCGGCTTGGCCGTGTATTCGAAGCACATCATCCGTCTCCTCTTTGAGTTCGGGCGTTTTTCCGCCGAGGACTGCGCCAGGACCCAATCGGTCCTGGTCCTCTTCGCCTTGGCCATGCCGTTCCATGCGATGATCTCGATGGTGACGCGGGCGCTGAACGTCGCCGGCCAGACCCAGGCCACCTTCAAAGTCGCGCTCTGGGCCGTCGGCGTGAACATCGCTGGCTCCATCGCCGCGGTCGCTATGGGCTATGGCATCGAAGGCTTGGCTTTGGCCAATGCGGCGTCTGCCATCCTGCAGTATTTCATGCTCCGTCAGCAGCTTCGCCAGACGGCCCCGGCTTTCCTCAGCGAGAACCTCACGCCGGCGTTCCTGCAGGCGCTCGGCGGTTCGTTCTGCATGGGGATGGTCGCTTACCAAGGTTTCTCATGGTTGTTCTGGACCGGCGAACGCTGGCTCAACGTGAAGGTGAACCTGCTGCTGTCGATGCTCGTGGCGGGCGGCCTCGCCGCGGCCCTCTATGCCGGGCTCTTGATCTGGTGGAAATATCCGGAACGCGACATGGTGATAGGTTTCGGCGACCGCCTCCTCCGGAAGCTGCGCCTGCGCCGCTAAAGTCTTTGCAACTCTGGCATCCACGGGTGGTTTCATCACAAGTACCCCATGATCGCTCGCGGCCCCGAACTCCCTGACCTCCTTCGCGCGGAATGCCTCGCGGACATCTTCCGAGCGACCGTCGGGCGGCAGCCTGGGGCGGTGGCGGTGGAGGATGGGCAGGTCGTGCTGACTTATCAGGAACTCCTGGAACGCGCCGAAGGCGTGGCCTGCGGTCTCCGTCGCCTCGGTGTCGGCCCCGGTCATTGCGTCGGGCTCTGGCTGCCCCGCGGACACGAGCTCATTGTCGGGCAAGTCGGCATCGCCTTGGCGGGCGCGGCATGGTTGCCTTTCGACGCCGCGGTGCCGCCCGATCGCTTGGCGACCTGCATGCGGGATGCGCGCGGCACCTATGTGCTGACGTCGTCGACGCTGCAGGCGGAGGTCAGCGCGCGTGGGTTGACGCCCGTGGTCTTGAAGGATCTGCCGCGGGTCGGCGATGGCGTCAGCACGCGGGCGGCGCCCGACGACATCGCCTATGTCATCTACACGTCCGGTTCGACGGGCGAACCGAAGGGGATTGCGATTTCGCAACGCAACGTCTGCCACTTCGTCCGCAGCGAGAACGCCGTGCTGCGCATCCGGGCCGATGACCGCGTCTACCAAGGGTTCTCGGTGGCCTTCGACATGTCCGTGGAGGAGATCTGGATCTCGTTCTTGGCGGGCGCCACCTTATGGGTCGCGCCGGTTGAGGTCGTGTCCGACCCCGATGCGGTGGCGGCGGCGTTGGCCGCACAGCGTTTGACGGTCCTCCATGCTGTGCCGACGCTGGTGGCGTTGATGCCGGCGTTGCCGGCGACGTTGCGTCTCCTGAATCTGGGCGGAGAAGCCTGTCCCGACGCCTTGTCGGAGCGCCTCACGGGTAAGGGCTATCAAGTCTTCAACACCTATGGACCGACGGAGACGACGGTCACGGCCACGCTCGCCGAACTGCGTCCTGGCCAGCCAGTCACGATTGGGCGGCCCTTGCCGAACTATGCCATCGGCATCTGCGATGCCGATGGCATAGTTCGGCAA
>RFQN01000241.1 GCA_009924965.1 Verrucomicrobiota bacterium | reverse complement strand
GTAATCTGTCATCCGTACTCCGAACTCCTTACCCTTCTGGCATTACCCCTTGTCCCCGTGTCACCATGCCCACGTGTCACCTCTGCCTTTTCTAGACCCGCAACCCTCATCACTCAACCCACGCGCAGCGTCCCTACCCGAGGCAACTAGGGCAGCACGCGGTGCTGCCCCTACCTCGAGACAACTAGGTCGTGACGCCGTCCCGACCCTACCTGCTTCAGACTCCGAAGATTTCCTTCAGGCGCTTGCGGCGGTAGCGGAAGATGCCTTCGACCTTGGACTTCACGAAGGGGTAGGCGACTTCACCGAGGGGCCAGAGCGGGAGCTTGTAGAGCACCTCGTCGTCCATGCGCGTCTTGCCGCCCTCATCGGCGAACGTGTGCGTGTGGTGCCAGATCGCATACGGACCCTTGAGCTGTTCGTCGACGAAACCGTAGGGCGGATCCCAGTGGGCGATGCGCGTGCGCCAGCCGAACGGGATACCGTTGAGCTTCAGCTTGTAGTTGATGAGCGTCCCCTGCCCCATCGTGATCGGCAGCGGCGTGAGGATGCGGAAATCCAATTCCGCGGGCGTCAGCGCCTGCAGGTTCTCCGCCTTGGAGAAGAAATCAAAGACCTGCTCCAGCGGGAGCGGGAGCAGCGTGCTCTCGAAGTGGCGATGGACCCCGCGCGGGAGGGACAAAGGACGGGACAGATGGTCTCGACGGTGGGCGCGGATGACTTCGCTATAATCGGACACGGCAGGGATCGGGAATGACGCTAGGCTGGGCAGACGGCGTGGGGCTGTCAAGGGACGCCGAAGGGAAAGGGCTTGCGGACGGGGCGGGTCGGGTTTCTCGTAGGAGCCACTTACCGGCCCATGTCCAACTCCCGCACCCGCCGCCGCACCAAAGGCGCCTTCGGCAACAACAAGCCCCGCGCCGTCGAGCGCGAGTTCACGCCCAAGCAGGCCCCCGCCCCTACTGGCGCCCCGGCCGAGCCCAACGTCGCGGACAAGTTGGCCAACTACGCCCAGCCCATCTTGGAGCAGGCCGGCAGCAACCGTACCGCCGCCAAGGGCGCTCTCAACGTCGCCATCCTCATCTGGAACGCCTCGATCGAAGGCGAAGAAAAGATCGCCGAAGCCAAGGCCAAGCTCAACGGCCTCCCGGGCTCGACCCCTGACCAGGTCGAGGAGCTCGTCACCACCATGTTGACGCGCAAGAAGGACCTCTACCCCGACGAGAACCTGCTGATCACCAATTTCATCCTGAAGTTCAACCACCGCACCGGCACCACGTTCCGCGTCTCGGCGGTGAACATCAAGCCTGAGGGTCTGACGAAGAGCGCGGCCCAGGATGTGATTAAGGCTGGCCTGTAAGGCTGGTTTCCCGTTGCAGGGTCGGGCGGAAACCTGCGATGGTGGCCCCATGGCTACCGTCGTCCTCCGTAACGCCGAACTCGTCAACGAAGGCCGTCGCTTCCGGGCGGACGTCCTCCTGCGCGACGGCTTCATCGAACGCATCGGCACGATCCCGGCCGGCACGCGGGCAGACCGTGAGCTCGACCTGCAGGGCAAGCTCCTGTTGCCGGGCCTGATCGACGACCAGGTGCACTTCCGCGAGCCAGGCCTGACGCACAAGGCCACCATCGCGAGCGAAGCCCGGGCCGCGGTGGCGGGGGGCGTCACCTCGTTCATGGAGATGCCGAACACCAACCCGCCGGCGACGAACTTCGAAGCCTTGGAAGCCAAGTATGCGCGGGCGGCGGAGACCTCGGTCGCCAACTACTCCTTCTTCTTCGGCGGCTCCAATACCAACCTAGAGCTCGTCAAGGCCCTCGACCCCAAGCGCGTCTGCGGCGTCAAGGTCTTCATGGGCTCCTCGACCGGCGACATGCTCGTCGACCAGGAAGCCACGCTGGAAGGTATCTTCCGCTACTCCCCTGCCCTCATCGCCACGCACTGCGAGGACACCCCGACGATCAAGGCTGCCGAAGCCGCCGCCAAGGCGAAGTGGGGCGAAGACGTCCCCGCGGGCGAGCACCCGCGCATCCGCTCGGCCGACGCCTGCTACGCCTCGTCGTCGATGGCCGTCGCCTTGGCCAAGCGCCACGACGCCCGCCTGCACATCCTGCACATCACCACGGCGAAGGAACTCTCCCTCTTCTCGGCGGCCCCGCTGAAGGGCAAGCGCCTGACCGCGGAAGCCTGCGTGCACCACCTGTGGTTTGCGGAAGAAGACTACGCGCGCCTCGGCCACCAGATCAAATGCAACCCCGCCGTGAAGACCGCGGCGGACCGGGCGGCCGTGCGTGCCGCCGTCGCGGCCGGCGTCATCGACGTCATCGCCACGGACCATGCCCCGCACACGCGCGAGGAAAAGGCCCAGACCTACTTCAAGGCCCCGTCCGGCCTACCGCTCGTGCAGCACTCGCTCCTCATGCTCCTGGACCTCTGGAAGCAGGGCGTGCTCCCGCTCGAGACCATCGTTGAGCGCGCCTGCCATGCGCCCGCCGTGCTCTTCGGCGTCGAGAAGCGCGGCTTCCTCCGCGAAGGCTACGCCGCCGACCTCGTGGTCGTCGACCCCGCCCAGCCGCACACCGTGCGCGCCGACAACGTCCTCTTCCAGTGCGGCTGGTCGCCGCTCGAAGGCCACACCTTTGCTTGCAGCATCGAGCGCACCTTCGTCAACGGCGCCTGCGTCTACGAGAACGGCCAGATCCGACCGGACGCGCCGAAAGGCCAGCGTTTGAGCTTTGATGGGAATGCGCGGTGAGCGA
>RFQN01000025.1 GCA_009924965.1 Verrucomicrobiota bacterium | reverse complement strand
AGACCTTGGAGGCGTGGGTCCTCTTGCCGACCCTCGCCCAAAGCGGGGGTGGCGTGCTGACCATTGAATCGCTCGGCGGTAAGGTCTTCGACTCCATCGTCTTCGCCGAGAAGCAACCGCAACGCTGGATGTCAGGCAGCGACAACGGTGTCCGCACCCGCAACGTCGACGGCCCCGCCGAAACCGCCGGGCCAGCCGAACACGTGCACATCGCCATCACCTACTCGGCCGACGGCCAGACAACGCTGTACCGAAACGGCGAACCCTATGGCCATGCTTACGACCCGGCCAACGCCGCCGCCGCGTTGCATGTTTTCGCCTCAGCCCAGGCCCATGTACTCTTTGGACGGCGGCATACAGGCGGAGGCAAAGCCTTCCTACAAGGCGAGCTTGAAGAGGCCCGGCTGTACGACCGTGCCCTCTCGCCGGAGCAAATCCGCGCCTCTTTCCGCGCCGGGATCCTGCGCAGCGATGTAGCCACCCCGGCCGCCAAGGACGAAGCGTCCCAGGCCATGCGCGACGAAGCGGCCTCGTTGCGGGCCAAACTGGGCGAACGCCCGCGGGCTGAAAGCAGACTCGCCGCTAGCCTCGCCGGTGTGTCCGATCCCACGCATCCACTCCACGCCACTGGCTTCAACCGAACAGGACTACGCCCGTCGGCAGTTCCGACTACGTCCAGCACCGCCCCCCACTGGGACCTCACCGGCGCCGCGGCCGATCAGTGGATACGGCATGGCAATGGCCTCGAAGCGCGACACACGCCGGGCGAGTTCCGGATCGAGACCAGCGGAACGGAGGTCGTCCGTCGCCTCCTGCCCGCCGGCCTGCACTCCCACCCCCTTTCCCTCAAGCACAGCGCGGTCCTCACCTCGCCGCGCTTCCTCATCACCACGGATTTCATCAGCGTCCAGGCCATGGGACGCGGGGCGACCCTCCGGCTCATCCCAGACAATTACCCGCTCTCCCCGGGCGGCTCCCGCTTCCCCAAGGCCTCCGTCCATACCGAGGAGCCCACCTGGCTCACGCTCGACACGGCGTATCGAAAAGGTTCCTACGCCTACTTGGAGCTCACCCTACCCGACGACTCGCCCAACCCCGACGGCAAGACGGGCGAACTAGGCTGGTTCGGCCTCCGCCAAGTCCGCTTCCATGACGCGAAGGCCGACCTCCCGAAAGGCACAGCGACCAGCGTGACTAAGCCGACCTTGCGCACCGTCGACGAAGCCGTGGCTGCGCTCGTGACCGCGGCCCAAGCCTGGGGACGCGACGAAGCCGACGAAGCGCAGGTCGCCCTGCTCGACGGTGCCCTCCGTCACGGGGTCCTGGACGCCAGTCTCGCCGCCTCGCCGCGCCTGGCGGAACTCACCGCGGAATATCGGCGGCTCGAAGCCGAGGTCTCCGTTCCACGCCGTGCCCCTGGTCTCTGGGAAGCGCCCGGCTTTGACCAACCCCTTTACGTCCGGGGCGACCACCGCAAGCCGGCCGCACCGACCGCACGACGCTTCTTAGAAATCCTGGATCCGCAACCCTTCCACACCTCCGGCAGCGGACGTCTCGAACTCGCGGCGAAGTTGACCGCCGTGGACAACCCCTTGACGGCCCGGGTCATGGTCAATCGGCTTTGGCACTACACCTTCGGCCGCGGCCTGGTCGGGACGGTCGATAACTTCGGACGGCTGGGCGACACCCCGACGCACCCGGAGCTGCTCGACTACCTCGCCCACCGTTTCGTCGCAGAGCGCTGGTCAGTGAAGGCCATGCTGCGCGAGCTGCTGCTGACGGAGGCCTTCTGCCGTTCCAGCGCACCGACGGCCGAATCCACCGCCCGGGACGGCGCCAACGACCTCCTCTCGCACATGCGGGTCCGTAGGCTCGAAGGCGAAGCGCTCCGCGACACCTGCCTCGCCTTGGCCGGACGGCTGGAGCACCGCATGTATGGCCCGGGCGACAACGCGCTGGCTCCCGCCCGGGACCAGACGCGCCGCAGCGTCTACCTGCTGATCCGACGCAACGCGCTCAACCCCTTCATCACGACCTTCGACGGCCCCAAACCCTTCACCACCGTCGGCCGGCGCGACAGCACGAACGTCCCGGCCCAATCATTGACGCTCCTCAACGACCCGTTCGTCCTCGAGACCGCCCGCCGCTGGTCGGCGCAGCTTGAGCCGACCGCCAGCGACCAGGCCAAGGTCGACGCTTTGTTCCTCCAGGCGCTCGGCCGGAAGGCCCGCCCTGAGGAGCAAGCAGCGGCGCTCCGCTATGTGGCCGGTCTGAAGGCGACCGCGCCCAACCAAGCCTGGGCGGACTTCGCGCAGTCCGTCCTCAACCTCAAGGAGTTCCTCTACGTCAAATAACATGCACCCTCTTTCGCGCCGTGAACTCCTCCGCCGTTGCTCGCTCGGTTTCGGCGGCATCGCGCTGTCCAGCCTGCTCTCGTCACCAGCCTTCGGCGCCAGTCCGACCAACACCCGTTCCGGCCCTCGCGCCAAGGCGAAGAATGTCATCTTCTGCTATATGTCCGGCGGCGTCTCGCATGTGGACTCCTTCGACCCGAAGCCGGCGCTCACGCGGCTTCACGGCCAGCCGATGCCTGTGCCGATCCAGCGCACGGTCTTCAACGACAACGGCAAAGTCATGGGCAGCCCCTGGCAGGCGCAGCGCTACGGGCAGTCGGGCCTGGAGATGACCAACCTCTTTCCGCAGATCGCCGGCTGCGCCGACGACCTCACCATCGTCCGCTCCATGACGAGCAAGGTCAGCGAACATGCCCAAGGGAATTACTTCTTCCACACCGGCTTCCCCTTCATGGGCCACCCCAGCGCCGGCGCATGGCTGACCTACGGGCTCGGCTCGGCGAACCAGAACCTGCCGGGCTTCGTCGTCCTGCAGAGCGGCAGTGCCGTCGTGCCGCATGGCGGGGTCGGCCTCTACAGCAACGGCTACCTCCCGGGGCAGCACCAAGCCTCGATCCTCAAGGCGGACGGCACACTGGCCCTGGCCAACATCAAGCCAGGCGAAGCCGATGCGGCACAACGCCGCCGGCTAGGCTTCATCCAAGAAGTCGACCAAGCCTTCGCCGCAACCGCCGGCGAGCCACAGGTCGACGCCGCCATCCGCAACTACGAGACCGCCTACCGCATGCAGGCGGCCGTCCCGGAGGTCTGCGACCTGCAAGGCGAGACCGAGGCGACCAAGCAGATGTATGGCCTCAACTCACCGGACAAACTCACCGCCAGCTACGCCCGGCAGGCCTTGCTGGCCCGCCGCCTGGTGGAGCGCGGCGTCCGCTTCGTCGAATTGAGCTGCCTGTCCGCGGGCATCGGCGCCGGCAACGGCCCGAACCCCTGGGACCAGCATGGCGCCATCGCCAAAGGCCACGGAGCCATGGCCCACCAAGTCGACCAACCCATCGCCGCCTTGCTCAAGGACCTGAAGCAACGCGGCCTCCTCGAGAGCACGATCGTCATCTTCTCCGGCGAGTTCGGACGTACGCCGTTCTCGCAAGGCAGCGATGGACGCGACCACAACCCCTACGGCTTCAGCCTCTGGGTGGCCGGTGGTGGCTTCAAGGCCGGCACGGCCTTCGGCGCGACCGACGAACTTGGCTATTATGCGGTCGACCAACCGCTGACCGTCTACGACTTCTGGGCGACCATCCTCCATCAGCTCGGGCTCGACCACGAAAAGCTCACCTACCGCTTCGGCGGACGCGACTTCCGCCTCACGGACGTCCACGGCCACGTGATCAAACCAATCCTGGCCTAAAGTCGCTTAAGCGCCGCCGCGGCGGATCTCGGAGCCTTCGAAGCGGATGGAGACGCGCCAGACCTTCTTCACGCGCGTCAGGATGCGGCCGCTGATGGGCTCGACGCTTTCCGGGATCTCGATGCGGTGTAGGTCGACGACGGCGTGGAAGCCACGCTCGGAGAAGATATCGATGAACATCGCGATCGCCAAGGCATCGTCGAAGACCGGGGTCTCGGTGTTGACGTGGGCTTGGCCCGAGATGGCGTGCGAACGGATGATGGGCAGGAACTTGTCCTGGATCAGGTCGATCACGCGGCGGAAGACGACGGCATGGCGCTCGGCGTAGTCGTCGAGGCGGCGGACCAAGTCCTGTCGGGCGTGCTGGACGATCTGCGACGACAACGGAATCGGCGAAATCAAGTCATAGGTCTCTTCCGACAGCTCCAGCGAGCTCTGGTACTGGAGTTCCTTGATGATACGGGCCTGGACCTCGGGCAGCGAGCCGTGCGCGTTGATGAAGTGGTAGTGGAAGATGTCCCGCAGCGACTGCAGCGGCTCGTACGTGCGCTCCTTGAAGACGCGGTAGCGGTTGCGGGCGGCTTCGGCGCTGAGGTCGGTCTTGCGGACTTCCGGGGTGGCTACGCCATCGGCCTTGGCGCGTTCGGCTTGGGCGATGGCCTCGGCGCCACGCTTGAGCTGGCGGCGGACGGACTCGTTTTCGTCGACGAACAGGACGAGGATATGGAAATGCGGCTTGGGGAAGCGCACGCCTTCCGGGGAATGCCGGAATTCCTGGCGAAGCTCGTTCAGGCGCGAGAAGAGGTGCTTCAAGCACTCCACCTGCACCATCGAACGCGGGAAACCATCGACGACGGCGCCCGTTTCGAACTGAGGCTCGAGGAGTTTGCGGAACAGCAGTTCGACGACCTCGCGGTCGCCCACGAGCATGCCGGCGTCGATGCGCTTCTTGGCTTCCGGGCTGGAGAGCAAGTCGCTGACCACGATGGGTTCGGCGCCATAATCGCGATACTGCAGGATGAACTGGGTGTTCGTGCCCTTACCGGCGCCCGGGGCGCCGTTGAGCCAGAAGATCTCCCGCGGGAAAGACAGCTTCGCCCGGCCAAACTCACGCTCCAAGGAAGCCCAGACGGAGTCGAAGATGATTTGGGCATCCTTGACTTCTAAGTCGGAGACGGAACTTCCGGACGGCCTGGTTTGAGCGTCGCTCATGCGGGGGAATGGATAAGACTTAAGCCCCCAGCCCCCTACTGCGAGGCGAAAAATAGGCTATTGGCCTTCAGAACCCTTCGTTTTGACCTTGTCCGTGCCGACCGGCACCACCGGCAAACCAGGTTCCGTCGAGCGATTTCGACGGAATTGGTAGCGGTTAATGTCCTGCATGGAAATCTGTTCGACGGATTTTGGCGCCGCCCGATCGGCCGCCAAGAGCGGGGCCACATTGTAGCGGCTGTTGGACTCCGTCGTCAGCCGCTCATCCCAGCCCGCCACATCGGCGGTGCGCCGCGCCCATGGCGACGTCGGGCGCTCCACGGACTTCACTTCAATCAGGTTCTTCTCCTGGGCGTTGCCGCGCTCGAAGCTATCCACCAGGTCGATCTCGGCTTTCTTGCGACCAAAGGTGTCGAACTTCCCGCTCCAGGTGTCCATCGTGATCAAGTTCTCGCGCGAGTAGGGACGGTCGCCGCTGAGTTCCGCGGTCTTGGTATCGTAACGCTTCTCGATGAGGTTGGAGCCTTTCGCCGCGTTCTTAAGCGCCGAATTCACGTCGACGTTCGGGTCGACTTCCTTGTTGCCGTTGCTGAACGGGTTCTTGCCGCTCATCGAGAACCCATTCAAGCGACGCCCATCGGTGGTGACCATATCCTGCGGGCCACCGTTGACGGCTGCGGGCTTAGCGGCCCCTGCGCCACCCGTCGTCGGCCCAGGCACCCGGTCGACCGGGCGGGTGCCACCGATGGTGGTCTTCGGAGCCATCGGGGCATTCGGGTCGATGGGGCGACCTTCGGCATCGTAGCGGATCACTTGGGTCCCTTCGACGCCGCCTTCAGCAGTCGCGGTGTAGCCCGAGACCTTTGGCTTCTCTGCCGCCGTCGCGAGGCACAACCACCCGGCCGCGCCAAGGGCGAGGAAAGCGATGGTGGTGGGGCGGGACGGCACGACCCCGAGATTGAGGGGTTTACCGCCCGACCTCAACCCTGACTTAACGGGGAATCGACTGGGATTTGGCCTGCCAAATGTGCTTGGCGTAGTCGGCAATCGACCGGTCGGACGAGAACTTCGCGCAACGGGCGACGTTGCGGATGGCCATAGCGGCCCAGCGACGGCGGTTGGCAAAGGCCTGCTCCGCCCTGCCCTGCGCTTCCACGTAGCTGCGGAAGTCGGCCAAGACTAGGTAAGGGTCCCCGCCGGCAACCAAGGAATCGGCGACGGGCGACAAGGCACCCGGCTGCTCCGGCGTGAAGGCATCGGAACGCAGCCAATCCAACAAGGCGGCCAGTTCGGGGTCCGACTGCAGCACGGCCTCCGGCGAGTAGCCGCGGGCGTAGAGTTCGGCGACCTCTTCGACCTGCAGGCCGAAGATGAAGATGTTCTCGTCGCCGACCTCCTCGTGGATCTCCACGTTGGCGCCATCCAGCGTGCCGATGGTCACGGCACCGTTGAGGGCGAGCTTCATGTTGCCCGTGCCCGAAGCTTCCTTGCCGGCCGTAGAGATCTGCTCCGAGAGGTCCGCGGCCGGGATAATCTGCTCGGCGAGCGACACGCGGTAGTCCGGCAGGAAGACGACCTTCAACAGGCCGCGCACGCGCGGGTCGTTGTTGATCACGCTGCCGATGCGGTTGATCGCATGGATGATGTGCTTGGCCAAGGCATAGCCAGGCGCGGCCTTCGCACCGAAGATGCAGACGCGCGGCTGCACGGAGGCCCCAGGGTTGTTGAGGATCTTCCGGTAGAGGTGCAAGATGTGCAACAGGTTGAGGTGCTGGCGCTTGTACTCGTGCAGACGCTTGATCTGGACGTCGAATAAGGCGTCGGGCGAGACCTCGACGCCGACCAGTTCCCGGATACGGGCAGCCAGCTTGACCTTGTTGGCGTGCTTGATGGCCAAGAAACGGTCCTGGAAGGCCGGCTTGTCCGCCAAGGCATCCAACGCGCGCAACTTACTTAACTGCTTCTCCCAACCCTTGCCGGCCACCTCGTCGCACAGGGCCGCCAACGGCTGGTTGCAGCCACGGATCCAGCGGCGCGGCGTCACGCCGTTCGTGACATTGACGAACTTATCGGGCCAGAGCGCATCGAAGCTCGGGAAAAGATGGGCGCGCAGCAGGCGGGTATGCAGTTCCGCCACGCCATTGACGTGGTGCGAACCGACCACGGCCAAGTGGGCCATGCGGACACGCTTCACGGAACCTTCCTGGATGATCGAAAGCTCAGCCTTCTTCTCGTCGTCGCCCGGCCAGCGGTCGTCGACCTCGCGGAGGTGCCGGCGGTTGATCTCGTAGATGATCTCGAGGTGACGCGGCAGGACCTTCTCGAAGAGCGGCACGGACCAGGTCTCGAGGGCCTCGGGCAGCAAGGTGTGGTTCGTGTAGCTGAAGACACGGGTGCACAAGGACCACGCCTCGTCCCAGTTGAGGCGTTCGACGTCGATGAGCAGGCGCATCATCTCCGCCACCGAGATCGACGGGTGCGTATCGTTGAGCTGGATGGCGACCTTGTCCGGCAGGTTGCTGAAATCGGGGTTCAGGCGCAGGTGGCGGCGCAGGATGTCCTGCAAGGAGCAGGACACGAAGAAGATCTGCTGCACCAGGCGCAGCTCCTTACCGCTCTCGGTGCTGTCGTTCGGGTACAGCACCTTGGAAATGGTCTCGCTGGAGTCGCGTTCGCGCACGGCCTCGACGTAACCACCACGGTCGAAGGCGCGGAAGTCGAACTCGGTCGTCGCCTTCGACTCCCAGAGGCGCAAGAAGTTGACGCTGCTGGCGGCGAAGCCAGCGATCGGAATGTCCCACGGCACCCCGACCAGGTCACGGGTGTCGACCAATTCCGCGCGATGGTTGCCGCGGTCGTCGACGTTATGCTGCACGCGGCCATAGAGCGGCACGCGCACGCGGAAGTTCGGACGGCGGATCAGCCAAGGGTTGTTGTTCGCCAACCAAGCGTCGGCGACTTCGACCTGGCGGCCCTGCACGAAGGTCTGCCGGAACAGGCCGAATTCATAATGGATGCCGTAGCCGATGGCCGGGATGTCCATGGTGGCCAGCGAATCGAGGAAGCAGGCGGCGAGACGGCCGAGGCCGCCGTTGCCGAGGCCCATGTCGGCCTCTTCTTCCGTCACGGCCTCTAGGTCTTGGCCGAGGCTCTTCAGCGCGGCGCCGGCTACATCGCGCAAACCAAGGTTCACGAGGTTATTGGAGAGCACGCGCCCCATGAGGTACTCCAAGGAGAGATAATAGACGCGACGGACGTTCTTGGACGCATGGACCGACTGCGTCGCGATGTAGCGCTCAAGCATCAGGTCACGGGCGGCCATGCAGGTGGCCAACCACCAATCGTTCTTGGTCGCGGTGATCGGATCGCGGGCGAAGGTGCTCTTCAGGTGGCGAAGGATGGCGTCGCGAAAAGCCGGCACGGTCGGGACGCCAGCGGCGACAGGGGCCGGGGCGGCGACCGGCTTCTTGGCCGCGGGCTTCACCACCGGTTTGGCCTTGGCGGCCGGCTTGACCGGACGGCGGGCGGCGGGCTTGGGAGCAGGCTTCTTTTTCTTAGGCATGAGCGGTAAGATAGGACACCCCTACCCTAAGCCACAAGCGAGCCAAAACCGCGTCAACCCTGTGCCAGTTGGCGCAGCTTGTTCAAATCCAGCTTGCCCGTGCCTAAAATAGGGATGCTCGGCACTTTCTTAAACACCTTGGGAATCCACCCCCGATCTTGGAGAAACGCGACAGACGACCGGCGAGATGCAGGAAGCCCGCTTCGTCCAAGCGGGCCAAATCGCCCGTGCGATACCAACCATCGACCTTGGCTTCGGCCGTCCGGCCCGGGTCGCCGAGATAGCCGGTAAAGACATTGGCACCGCGCACTTCCAACAAGCCCACCTGGCCGACAGACAAAGGCGCGCCGGTCTCGACATCGATGAAGCGCACGGCCACGCCCATGACGGGACGACCGACGGAACCGCGGACGTTCCCCTTCCAGATGCCGTTAGGGGCTTCGGCGTCGGCCTTATCGGGGACATTGACGGCCAGCACCGGGCTCGTCTCGGTGATGCCATAGCCTTCGAGCATCGGGGTCTTCAGCTGCTCGGTAAAACCTTGGGCCAAGTCATCCGGCAACTTCTCCGCTCCGACCACGGCCCACTCCAAGGTCTTCAGGTCTTCCGCGGTGGCGCGACGCAAATACGGGCGCAGGAAGGTCGGCGTCCCCACGGTCACGGTGACACCCTCTTCCTTAATGGCCTTGATCGCCGCGTTGGTGTCCAGCGGCGAAGGCAGCGTGACCAAGGTGCCATCACGCGAGAGGCAGTACCACAGACCCACCGTGAAGCCGAAGCTATGGAAGACGGGCAGACTCGAGAGCAGCACGGCGGATGCTGGCAGGATGTCGGCGTCTTCGATCTGTCGGAGGTTGGCGAGGAGGTTGCGGTGCGAGAGCACCACGCCCTTGGGTTCGCCCGAACTCCCGCTGGTGAAGAGCAAGGCGGCTTCCTCATCACCGCCTGCCGACGGCACACCGATGGCCGCAGGAATCAAACGGGACGGCAAGGCACGTACCATGCCAAGACGCCAAGCCACTTGCCAGCGCCGCAACGACTGCAACTCGGCGGCGATATCCCAGACGCGGTCACCCCACGGGAAATCGGCGAACTTCTCGGAGAGCTTCGCCTTGAAGGCCTCCGCGGTGATGACGAGATCCACTTCCGCGCGGCGCAGGCACGACTGCACCTGCTCGCGGCCCAACGTGAAGTTAAGATTAACCGGCGTCTTGCCGGCCAAGACGCACGCCAAGTTGGCGACGGCGGCGGCGATGCCGGGCGGCAAGACGATGGCCACGCGCCGAGCGTTGGTCCGCACCCGCAGGCGCTTCGCGATGACCCAAGCCAAGGACAACACCAAGGCGCCCGAATAAGCACGGCGCGCGCCCGTACGGTCTACCAAGGCCACCCGGCCACCCTTGGCCGCCAGCCCCACCGCCACTTCGCGACCGAGATGGCCCCGTAAGGATGGACGAAGCGAGAACGCCTCTGCGGCCAGTTCCAGGAGGCGCAAGCGCGTCTGGGCATGCTCCGACGCCGGGAACGGCTGACCAAAGACCGCGGCGACAGGGCGAGGGAAATGCTTCGGCCACTTGAAGAAAGACTTACCGCCCAGATGGCTGAAGATCGACCCCCAGAGTCCATCCATGGCGACCGGGACGATGGGTACATCGGCGCGGCGGGCAATCAGCTCGAACCCCCGCTGCAGCGGCAGGACACCGCCGTTGCGTGTCAGGCTGCCCTCGGGAAAGATGCAGACGAGCTCACCGGCCTTGAGCGCCTCGGTGGACTTCTGGATCGCCTCCTTCGCCTTGTCTTCGGCGACGGGGATGGTCCGCATCAACCGGGTCAGCTTGCCGATGATTGGATTGCGCTCGAACCCCTCCCAGGAAAGGAAACGGATCGGCCGAGGCGACAGCACCCCGAGCAAGATCACATCGACGTAGGCGACGTGGTTGCAGACGATCAAAGCGCCGCCCGTCGTCGGCAGGTTGGTCAAACCACGCACCTCCACCCGGTAGAAGAGCCGCACAAAACACCAGCAAAGCGTCTGCACGAAGCAATACCCCCAGCTCATGGAGGCATCGCGTCGGAAACCGCGCCAAAGGAAGAGCAACAAAAAGAGGCCGATCGCTAATAGAGCGAGACCGAGCATGAGGAGCAGAAACTGGGAAGCAGACACACCCGACTGATAAGCACCCGCTCGGAACAGGGCAAGCCGAGTCCTTTCGGGGTTGACCCCTCCTTGTCAGTCGTTGCCCTACAGGCCTCCCCACATGCACAACTACGTCCTCAGACGGTTGCTGCTCCTCCCTTTGACCTTCATCGGGATTACTTTCGTCGCGTTTTGCTTCACCCGCTTCGTGCCGGGTGGTCCCATTGAACAAGCCATGGCCGAGCGCCAGCAGGCCGACCAGAAACGCGGCGGCGGGAAAGCGCGCCCCACCGGCCCGGCCTCCCCCGAGGAACTCGACAACCTCAAGCGACGCTACGGCTTCGACCGTCCGCTCGTCGAGGCCTACGCGATCTGGCTGGGCGTCTGGCCCGGCCCGGCCCTCCAAGCCACCGCGCGCCTCGACGCCCAAGGCATCGCCGAACTGGAAGTCGCGGATGAGGCGAAACCTGGCACCACCGTCAAGCTGAAGGTCACGTCCGACGGCCATGCCTTCACCGTCCGCAACCTCGACGGCAGCCTCCGACCTGGCTGGAGAGCCGAGGCGGCGCCCCTTCCCGACGACCCCGAAAAAGCCGTCCGCATCGTCGTCTACTATCCATCGCTCTCGGGCGTGCTTCAGCTCAACCTCGGCACCTCCACGGAATCCGACAAGCCGGTCTGGGACGAGATCAAGGCGCGCTTGCCGCTCTCGCTCTGGTTCGGTTTCTGGACCATGCTCATCGCCTATGGTGTCTCCATCCCGCTCGGCGTGCTCAAGGCGCTCAAGCGCGACAGCTGGTTCGACACCCTTAGCTCCCAGACCCTCTTCATCCTCTACTCGATCCCCGGCTACATCCTCGCCGTCGCCCTGCTGCAGGTCCTCTGCTTCCAGCTCGGATGGTTCCCCACGAAGGGGTTCGCGTGGGATAGCCTCACCTGGAGCGCCCGCCTCCACCACACCGTCCTGCCGCTGGCCTGCATGACCATCGGCTCCTTCACCGCGCTGACGCTGTTCACGCGCAACGGCCTGCTCGAAAACCTCGGCGCCGACTACGTGCGGACCGCGCGCGCCAAGGGCCTCGGCTTCCGCCGCATCGTCTACGTCCACGCCCTCCGCAACTCCCTCATCCCCATCGCGGCGACCTTCGGCCACAACCTCGGCTTCTTCCTCACCGGCGCCTTCCTCATCGAAGTGACGTTCAACATCCCGGGTATGGGCCTGCTGGGCTTTGATGCGCTCGCGCACCGCAACTTCCCGGTCTTCCTCGGCCTCCTCACCCTCTCCAGCCTCGCGATGCTGCTCGGCAACATCGTGTCCGACCTCTGCGTCGCGGCCGCCGACCCGCGCATCCGCTTCGATAAAAAAGCATGAGCTGGCTCGACCCCTTGACGCAGCGCCGCCTGCAACGCTTCCGCCAGCACCGCGCCGGCTGGTGGTCCTTCGTCGCTCTGGCCATCCTCACGGTGCTCGCGC
>RFQN01000240.1 GCA_009924965.1 Verrucomicrobiota bacterium | reverse complement strand
CCGCCTGTTGGGCGAGCCAATCGACGATGCGTTCGTCGCCGGTCGCGGCGATCAGCTTGGCGACGCGTTCCAGCGGGTTCGTGTGGCCGCTCCCGCGCTCGGCGGGTTCGCGCCATTTGTAGAGCATCGAAGCGGACACGCCGACGGCGGCGGCGACCTTCTTATGGGCGGCGACCTGGGCGTTCTTGCCGCCGTCGGGGGCGGAAGCTTCGCCGACGCGTAGGAGGGCTTCCTGCATGACCGTGTGGGCTTCCTTGACGTGGGTGCGGCGGGGGGCAGGGGCTTTCTTGCTCATGCGGGAGGTTAAGCCGACCTCGGGCGGGAATTCCACCCCTGTTTTATAGAAGGCGGGATTAGAAAAGAATGGATAACCCCCTAGGCTCGCTTAGGGTGTAGGCATGCTCGCGATTCTGACAGCCCATGGAGAGGTCTCCCTGGTCCTCCCGATTAGTTTGCTCCTCGGCGGCTTGGTCCTCATCGCGGCGGAATTCTTCCTGCCGACGATCATCTTGGGCTTCCTGGGGGCCGCCATGTCGTTCACCGGCATCTACCTCTCGGCGGAAGCGGGCGGTGGCGTCTGCCTCGTCTTCGTCGCCGTGTTCGTGGCGCTCTTCGTCCTGGAGTTCGTGGCCTTCCGCCGCCTCTTGCCGCGCACCGGTATGGGCCGGGCGATGACTAACGTGACCAGCAACGACGGGGCGGCCGTGCCCACCACCGCTTCCTTCGCGCCTTACATCGGCAAGACCGCCGTTGCCACCACGGTGCTGGCGCCGTCGGGCACCATCGAAGTCGAAGGCCGCCTGCTCGAAGCGTTCTCCCTCGACGGTTTCGTGGAGCGCGGCGTTGCCGTGACCATCATCGAAGCCGGCGCGGGCCGCGTCACCGTCCGCCGTGTTCGCTAGACTTTCCCTCCCCATGCCTCCCGATATCCTCACGATCGTCATGTGGGTCGCCGCCGGCGCCCTGCTGATCCTCGTCCTCTTCCTCCTGTCGTTCCTGACCGTCTGGGTCCGGGCCCGTCTGGCCGGCGCCGAGGTCGGCCTCTTCGACCTCGTGGGGATGCGCCTCCGCGGCGTGCCTTACACGGTCATCGTCGACGCCAAGATCGCGGCGACCAAGGCTGGCCTCTCGGTCGAAGTCGAGAAGATCGACGCCCACTACTTGGCGGGCGGCAACATCGTGCAGACCGTCCAGGCGCTGATCGCCGCGCAGAAGGCCGGCCTGCACCTCGATTGGAACCGCGCCTGCGCGATCGACATCGCCACCCGCGGCACGAACAAGTCGGTCCTCGAGGCCGTGCTCACCTCCGTCAGCCCGAAGGTCATCGATTGCCCGAACCCCGCCAGCGGCCGCACGACGATCGACGCGGTGGCCAAGGACGGCATCCAGGTGAAGGTCAAGGCGCGCGTCACCGTGCGGACGAACCTCGACCGCTTCGTCGGCGGCGCCCAGGAAGAGACCATCATCGCCCGCGTCGGCGAAGGCATCGTGACCACCATCGGTTCCTCCGAGAGCTATAAGGTCGTGCTCGAGAACCCTGACCGCATTTCGAAGACCGTGCTCGAACGTGGCCTCGACGCCCACACCGCCTACGAGATCATGTCGATCGACATCGCCGACGTGGACGTCGGCGACAACATCGGCGCCATGCTCCAGGAAGCCCAGGCCAACGCCAACAAGAACATGGCGCAGGCGCAGGCCGAAATCCGTCGCGCGGCCGCCGTCGCGCTCGAACAGGAAATGCGCGCCCGCGTCGAAGAGATGCGCGCGCGCGTCGTCGAAGCCGAGGCCATGGTGCCGCAGGCTTTGGCGGAGTCCCTGCGCTCCGGCCGCCTCGGTTTCATGGATTACCA
Source organism: Verrucomicrobiota bacterium (assembly GCA_009924965.1). GTDB lineage: Bacteria > Verrucomicrobiota > Verrucomicrobiia > Opitutales > UBA953 > UBA953. The sequence continues at coordinate 908 of RFQN01000240.1, read as the reverse complement.
GCGCGTCGAAAACCTCAAGGCCGACACCGCCATGCGCAAGGGCATCGGCGGCGAACAGCCTCCGGCGGCCCCGCAGGTCTAAGCGCCCGTGACGCTGACGCCGTTCATCTTAGGCGGAATCGCGATCTTCGTGGTCGGACGTCTGTTCGCCGCGTCAGGCGAGCCCCCGCCGACGCCGCCGCCCTTGCCGACGACGCCGTTGCGCCGCCTCCGCAAGCGCGCCTTGAAGACGCCGCCCGCGACGCCTGCCTCCGCGCCGGAGCCGGTGCCCGTGGCCCCGGTCGTGGCGACGGTCGCTCCCGTCATCACGCAGCCGTTGCTGCGCTTCGGCCATCGCGCCATCCGCAAGGAGTTCGCCTCCCGCGCCGCGTTGCGTCGGGCGATCATCGCGCAGGAAGTCCTCGGCCCGCCGCTCTCCTTGCGCCCTCCGCGCGTCTGAGCTTCAGCGCCGCGGGGTGCGGAGTCGGGCGATGAGGTAAGGCAGCGCGCAACAGAGCACGATGCCGGCGCCGGACGGTACGCCCGCGTAGTGGTAGGAAAGGTAGAGGCCGCTGACGCCGCCGAACACCGCGCAGGCCACGCCCCAGCCCATGACTTGCGGCAAGGTGCGCCCGAGCAGCACGCCCGTCGCGGAGGGGATCACGAAGAGCGCGGTCGTCAGCAACGCGCCGACGAGCCGTACGCAGGCGACGGCGCCGAGGGCGACCAGCACGAGCAAGGCGGCGCGGAGCCAGGCCGGTCGGGCGCCGATGAGCTCGGCGTATTCTTCGTCGAAGGACGCCAGCTCAAGTTCCTTGTGCAGCACGCGCAGCGCGAAGAGGACCCCCAGCGTGGTCAGGCCGATGATGAGCAGGTCGACGGCGCCGACGGAGACCACGCTGCCGAAAAGCAGGCCCGTGAAGTCGCGC
>RFQN01000239.1 GCA_009924965.1 Verrucomicrobiota bacterium | reverse complement strand
GACCGCGCCGAGCCGCTCCGGCGGCGTGTCGCGGAAGGCCCCGCCCGAGGCCGTCAGCACCAGCCGGTCGATATCAGCCGCAGGCTTGTCGCGCAGCAGCTGGAAGATGGCGTTGTGCTCGCTGTCGACCGGCAGGAGGCGGGCGCCCGTGCGGCGCGCGGTGGCGGTCACGAACTTGCCGGCGAGCACGAGGAGTTCCTTGCTGGCGAGGGCGACGTGCTTGCGGGCGTGCAGGGCGGCGAGGGTGGGGGCGAGGCCGGCCGTGCCGACGACGGCGGAGACCACCGTGTGGACCTCGGGCAGGCAGGCGATTTCGGTGAGCCCAGCGGTCCCCTCGAGAATCCGCACGCCTGGGAATTCTCCCGACGCCCGCGCGGCGGCGGCGGCGGCCGGGTCGGCCAACGCGATGGCCTTCACTTGGAACTCTTTTACCGGCCCGATCAGCTCACGCCAGCGCGAGTGCGCGGCGAGGCCCGCCACCCGCAGCAAGGTCGGATGCGCCCGGACAACCGCGAGGGTGGTCGTGCCGATGGAGCCGGTGGCCCCGAGGATGGCGATAGGCCTAGGTTCCATGCACGCGTGGGTAAGATGGAGGCAACCGCACCCGCCCGCCTAGGCAAGCCGGTTTCGCCCCCGTTGGCCCTCTTTCCTGCTTCTCCGCTGGACACCGGGGCGGGCTCTGCTTCCCTTGAGGCTCATGGCCACGCAGCCTCAAGACCTCACCGGGCTCTCCCACCTCGGGAACACCCAGAACAAGCCCCAGCAGACGTTGGAGACCTTCCCGAACCGCAACGCGGGCCGGAACTACACCGTCGAACTCTCGACGGAAGAGTTCACCTGCCTCTGCCCGGCCACGGGTCAGCCCGACTTCGCTAAGATCACGATCCGCTACGTGCCTGGTCCGCGCATCGTCGAGTCCAAGTCGCTCAAACTCTACTACTGGAGCTACCGCCAGCAGGGCATGTTCCATGAGGCTTGCTGGCCGGCGACTGTCGCCGCGGACCTGCCTGACGTATGGCCGCTCGCTGAAAGGCTTTGCGCGCTGGATGCAGACCAATGGAGGCTGGGATGGCGATTGGTCGCGGCTGACCGCCCGCAACCTCCGCGACTTCGTCATCGAGCGCCAGCAGACGCATCAGCGCACCTCGGTGCATAACCAAGTCTCGGCCCTGCGGGCCTTCTTGGCCGACCTCCGCGAGCGCGGCGGCATCGCCTCGACCCCGGCCGCCGGCCTCGTCCTGCCGAAGTTGCCGCGGTCCTTGCCGAAGTTCCTGACCGAACCGCAGACGGAGGCCTTGCTCGAGACCGGTTCCTTGGAGGACCAGACCCCGACCGCAGAAGCCCGCGATCAGGCCGTCCTGGAGCTCTTGTATGGCGGAGGCCTGCGCGTTTCGGAACTCTGTGGCCTCTGCGGCGGAGACCTCGACCTCTCCACCGGCCTCGTACGCCTCATGGGCAAGGGCTCGAAGGAACGCGTCGTCCCGGTCGGCGAAACCGCCTTGGCGGCGGTCCGCGCTTACTTGGCCTTGCGTGGGCAACCGGCGCGCGGCGAACCGCTGCTCTTGGCGCCACGGGGCGGCCCCATGCATCCGCGCGCCGTACAGTTGATGCTGAAGCGCAAGCTCGCGGCCGCCGGGTTGCCGGCGGACCTGACTCCGCACAAGCTTCGCCACGCCTGCGCCACGCACCTCTTGGCGAACGGCGCCGACCTCCGCCTCGTCCAGGAGCAGCTTGGCCACGCCTCGCTTTCGACCACGCAGATCTACACGCACCTCACCGTCGCCAAACTCCGTGACGTGCATCGCAAGGCCCATCCGCGGGCTTGAACCCATGTTGACCGAACACGCGCCCGCCAAGCTCAACCTCTCGCTCGCCATCACCGGACGACGAGCGGACGGTTTCCATGAGCTCATCAGCCTCGTTGCATCGTTGGAACTCGCCGACACCTTGGAGTTCACGCCGGGGGGCGAGTGGAAGTTGACCTGCGATGACCCGGGTTTGCCGACGGATGGCACGAACCTCGTGCTGAAGGCCGTCGAAGCCTATCGCCGGCGCCGGCCCGACGTCGCGTCCGGCCATCTCCATTTGCGTAAGCGGGTCCCGAGCGGAGCCGGTCTGGGCGGTGGCAGTTCCGACGCGGCGGCCGCCTTGCGGCTGCTGGATCGCACCGTGGCTCAACCCATGGGCCTCGCGGCGCTCGAACCCATCGCTGCGGAAGTCGGTTCGGATTGCCCTTATTTCGTGCGTGGGCAGCCCGCGGTCATGCGGGGTAGGGGAGAGCGCTTGGAACTGATCCCGGCCTCCGCTCGCGCGGCCTTGGCTGGCCGGCGGGTCTTGGTCGCCAAGCCCCCGTTTGGCGTGCCCACTCCGGAAGCCTATGGCCTCTTGGTCAAGACGCAGGCCTATGCGGACGCGGCGACGGCGGAAGCCGCCTTGGCCGCTTGGCTGGGTCAGCCGGTGCGCGATCCCTCGGCGTTGGGCAATACCTTGGCCGACCCGGTTTTCGGCAAATACTTGGCCTTGCCGGCGGCGGTGGAGGCCTTGGCGCAGAGCCACGGCGTCGTCTTCCGGATGACGGGGAGCGGGAGCGCCTGTTTTGCGTTTTATACCGATGGGGCCGAGTCGGAACCTATTCGGCAGGCCTTGGTGCGGTATTGGGGGCCCGGCACCTGGTTTTGCGATACCCGCATTTCGGCGTAGTTTCGGCTTTACTGCGGGCCAGCCCCTCGCCTAGATGCCAGCCACCAACCAAACTATGGGAAGCCTCAAGAAAAAGCGTCGTCTGAAGAT
>RFQN01000238.1 GCA_009924965.1 Verrucomicrobiota bacterium | reverse complement strand
TGCTGGCCTTGGTGGCGGTCGTCGTCGCGAACGTGCATCCCGAGTGGAAGGCGCTCGATAAGGTCGTCGGCCTCGTCCTCGCCGGCTGGTTGGGCGCCGAGGGTATCCGGCTGTTCAAGGGCGCCTGCTTGGACCTAATCGACACCGCCCCCGAAGAGGCCGTGCTGAAGGACCTCAGCGAGCACATCTTGGCCGCCCCTGGCGCCAAGGGTTTTCACGCCTTCCGCGCTCGCCGCCTCGGCGACCGTTTTGAAGTCGATTTCCACCTGCAGGTGACCGAGACCGCGACCGTCGCCGAAGGCCACGCCATCGCGGGACGCATCAAGGCCGACATCTTGCGCTCGCACCCCGAGGTCATCGCCGTGCTGGTCCACGTGGAGCCCGACCACCCGGAGCACCTCAAGCGCGACGGGCACCACGGTTTGGCCGAGTAGTGCAGTTTGTTTTGCTTAGGCTCAGGGGCCGGCTATCAACAGGCCATGCCCCGATTCCTCATCCTTGGCCTGTTGGCTTGGGCCGCCGCCGCCCAGGCCGCGAAGCCGATCAACGTCGTCTTCATCTTCGCTGACGACCAGCGCGCGGACACCATCGCGGCCTTGGGGAATCCGCACATCCAGACCCCGAACCTCGATCGGCTCGTCCAGCGCGGGTTGTCGTTCACGCACGCCTACATGCAGGGCGGCAACAACGGGGCGACCTGCGTGCCGTCGCGGGCGATGCTGCTGTCGGGCCGTCCGTATTTCCACGTCGACGAAAAGCTCACGCGCGATGAGACCTGGCCGCATGCGTTCGGCGCGGCCGGGTATGCGACGTTCGCCGCGGGCAAGTGGCACAACGGCGCTGGTTCCGTCGGGCGTTCCTTCCAAGCAGCGAAGTCGATGTACATCGGCGGCATGACGAATCCGCTGAAGGCCCAGGTCTGCGACCTGCTGCCCACCGGCAAGATGGGGCCCGAGCGACTCGCGCCGAAGCACCTTTGCGAGGAGGCCACCGATGAAGTGGTGGCGTTCCTGAAGGCCCAGGATGGGTCGAAGCCCTTCTACGCTTACCTCGCGTTCGATGGCCCGCACGACCCGCACGTCGTCCCGGCGGGTTTTCCGGTGACCTATGACGCGGCGAAGATTCCTTTGCCGGCGAACTTCCTTCCCCAGCACCCCTTCAACAACGGCGAGATGGTCGTCCGCGACGAACAGCTGTTGCCGTGGCCGCGCCAGCCGGCGGCCATCCAGCAGATGCTCGCGGACTATTACCGTTACATCACCTACCTGGACGTGCAGGTCGGGCGCGTCCTCGCGGCCGTCGAGGCCTCTCCGGAGGCCGCCAACACCTTGATCGTCTTTGCGGCGGACTCGGGCGTAGCCCGCGGTTCGCACGGACTCATCGGCAAGCAGAACCTCTACGAGCACTCCGTGCGCGTGCCGTTGATCATCGCCGGTCCCGGGGTGCCTAAGGGCCAACGCACCGATGCGTTGTGCTTCCTCTTCGACGTGCTCCCGACGCTGGGGAAGGTCTGCGGAGTCAGCGCCCCTCAGACCAGCGAGGGGCGTGAGTTCACCGCGCTCTTTTCGGAGCCTGCTTCCGCGCATCGGTCACAGCTGTTCTTTGGCTATCGTAACGTGCAGCGCGCCCTCAGCGACGGACGCTGGAAGCTCATCCGCTACCCGCAGGTCGACCGGACGCAGCTCTTCGACCTGCAAACGGACCCGTTTGAGCTCACCGACCTTTCGGCCCAGCCAGAGCACGCTGCGCGCGTCGCGGACATGCTGGCTCGTTTAGCCGCGGAGCAGAAGGCCGTCGGCGACCCCTTGCCCTTGGTTGTGGCCAAGCCCCAGCCCGCTGGCTGGACGGCTCCGAAGAAGCTGCCCAAGCCCGGCGAGAAGGGATTCTAGGCCGACCGACGTCAGATGCCCGTGGCGGCGTAGGACTTCCGGCCGTACTTCTTCGCCAGCCATTCCTGCAGCAGCAGGAAGTCGGCGGGCGGCGGCACTTCGATCGTGAGCGGCTTGCCTGTCTGCGGGTGGAGCAGGGTGAGGCGGTGGGCGTGCAGCATGACGCGCGGCATCGGCCAGCCGTCGAAGGCAGGGACGTCGAACTTGCCGTAGGTGCGGTCGCCCAAGATGGCGTGGCCGATGTGCGACAGGTGGACGCGGATCTGGTGCGTGCGGCCGGTGTGCGGGAAGGTGCGGATGAGCGCGGCTTGGGCGCCGTACTTCTCCTCGACGCGCCAATCGGTGATGGCCTCGCGGCCGTCTTCGCGGACGGCCATGCGGACGCGGACGGTACGGTGGCGGTCGATCTTGGCGTCGATGGTGCCGCCGAGCAGGCGCGGGCACTTATCGACCAGCGACAGGTATTCCTTCTGGGCCGTGCGTTGGGAGAACTGTTCGACGAGGTTATGGTAGGCCTTGTCGGTCTTCGCGAGGACGATGACGCCGGAGGTCTCACGGTCGAGGCGATGGACGACGCCAGGACGTGGGGCGCCGCCGGCCGGGGCCAGCTTGCCCTTGGTGTGGTGGAGCAGGCCGTGGACCACGGACAGCTCGTCGGAGCCCTGCACCGGGTGCGTCAGCAGGCCGGACGGCTTGTTGATGGCGATGAGGTGGGCGTCTTCGAAGAGCACTTCCAGCTTCATCTTCACCGCGGTGGCGGTGGGCTCTTCCGGGGTCGGCAACGCGATGACGATCTCGTCGCCGGGATTGAGCACCGTGCGGCGGTCGATGGACTTGCCACCGAGCGTGATCAGGCCGAGGTCGAGCGCCTTCTGGACGCGGGAGCGGCTGACGCCTTCCAT
>RFQN01000237.1 GCA_009924965.1 Verrucomicrobiota bacterium | reverse complement strand
GCGGGCCGGCGTGCGGAAGGTCGGGTGGACCTGGCCGAAGGATTGCGGGAGCAAGCCGTCCTTGGACATCGAGAAGAACACGCGGGTCTGTCCGAGCATCATCACCAGCACGACGGAACTGAGGCCGAGGATGGCGCCGACCTTGATGAACGGGGCGAGCCAGGGCAGGCCCATGGCGTCGATGCCGACGGCGATCGGCTGCGGGACGTTGAGCTTCTCGTAGGAGACCACGCCGGTGAGCACATAGGCCACGAGGATGTAGAGGACGGTGCAGATGGCGAGGGAGCCGAGCATGCCGATGGGCATGTCGCGCTGCGGGTTCTTCGATTCCTGCGCCGCGGTGGAGACGGCGTCGAAGCCGATGTAGGCGAAGAACACCACGCCGGAGGCGCGCACGATGCCGTCCCAGCCGAATTGGCCCGGGCCGACGTTCGGCGGTATGAAGAGGCCTTGCGGGTTCTGCGCGGTGACCCAGAATTCGTGGCTGACGTGCCCGATGCCGACCGCGATGAAGATCACGACGATGGCGACCTTGAGGACGACGAAGGCGGCGTTCATGCGGGCCGAGGCTTCGATACCGACGGTGAGCACGGCGGTGACGAGCGCGACCACGAGCATGGCGGCGAGGTTGACGGTCGCGCCGGTGCCGACGAAGTGGCCGTGCCCAGTGGCGTCCGTCACCCAGTTCACGGGTGCGGAGGCGAAGGCCGCGGGAATGTGCAGGCCAAGGCTGTCGAGGAAGCCGTTGAGGTAGCCCGCCCAACCGACCGCGACGGTGACGGCGCCGACGCCGTATTCGAGGGCGAGGTCCCAGCCGATGATCCAGGCCATGAGCTCGCCGAGCGTGGCGTAGGAATACGTGTAGGCGCTGCCGGCGACGGGCACCGCGGCGGCCATCTCGGAGTAGCAGAGTCCGGCCAGCGCGCAGGTGATCGCGCTGAGCACGAAGGAGAGGACGACTGCCGGGCCGGCGTGCGAGGCGGCGGCGTGGCCGGTGAGGACGAAGATGCCGGCGCCGATGATGCCGCCGATGCCGATCATCACGAGGTTGGTCGCCGAGAGCGAACGCTTCAGGGTGTGGGCGCCTTCGGCGGCGGCTTCCTGCTGGAGTTCGGCGATGTTCTTACGGGCGAAGAGGCTCATGACGGGGCGGGGTGAGGGATTACTAGTGCAACGCAGGGCAGGGAAGCAAGGCGAGGCATCGCCGCATGCTCGGTCCGCCAGGCCCAAAGTCGTCCAAACCGCCTAAAAACAGCCTCACCCATTATCCTCGCCCTTTGCGTTTAGGTTCTACACGGTGCTCTAATGCCATTTGCTTCCTTAGGCCTCGACGCCTCCATCCTCAAAGCGGTCGCCGACCAGGGTTACACTGAACCCACGCCGATCCAGAAGGCCGCCATCCCGACGGTCATCGAGGGGGTCGACGTCATCGGCATCGCCCAGACGGGTACCGGTAAGACGGCCGCGTTCACGCTGCCGCTGCTCACCCGCCTGCTCCGTACGGCCAACCATTCCCACAAGGGCCGCGTCCGCTGCCTCATCCTGGCCCCCACCCGCGAACTGGTCGTCCAGATCGCCGAGAACGTGGCCGCCTACTCCCGCTACTCCGGCGCGGTCGTCGCGACCTGCTACGGCGGCGTCAGCGAGCGTCCGCAGATCGCCGCCCTCCGCAAGGGCTGTGACTTCCTCATCGCCACCCCGGGTCGTCTCCTCGACTTGGGCAGCCAAGGCCACGGCGACTTCTCCGCGGTGGAGTGCCTCGTCCTCGACGAAGCCGACCGCATGCTCGACATGGGCTTCCTGCCGGCAATCAACACGATCGTCCGTGCGCTCCCGCCCGAGCGCCAGACCTTGATGTTCTCGGCCACGCTCTCCCGTGAGATCGAGACCCTGACCAAGCAGTACCAGCGTTCGCCGAAGCTGATCGAAGTCGGCCGCCGCTCGAATCCCGCCGAAACGGTCACCCAGCTCCTCTTCGAGTGCCCCGGCGCCCTCAAGCAGGTCATGCTGCACCACCTCCTGAAGGACGAAGCCATGAAGATGGTCCTCGTCTTCGCCCGCACCAAGCACGGCGCCGACCGCGTCTGCCGCAAGCTCGACGGCGACGGCATCTCCTGCGCCGCCATCCACGCCAACCGCTCGCAGGCCCAGCGCCAGCGCGCGCTCCAGGCCTTCAAGAACGGCGAGATCCGCGTGCTCGTCGCCACCGACATCGCCTCGCGCGGCATCGACGTCGACGGCATCAGCCACGTCGTGAACTTCGACTTCCCCGACCAGCTCGAGGACTACGTGCACCGCATCGGCCGCACCGGCCGCGCGCTCTCCACGGGCACCGCGATCACCTTCATCACCCGCGAGGACCTCGGCGACCTCCGTCGTCTCGAGCGCATCGTCGGCAAGCACCTGCACTGCGGTAAGCTCCCGGGCTTCGACTACACGCAGCAGGCCCCGGCCCGCACGCCGGAAGATTTCCAGCGTCACCAGGATCCCCGCGCCGGCGCCCATAACAGCGAGCGCGAAGGCCGTCCGCAGGGTGGCCGTCATGGCGGCTACCGCGCCGCGCAGGGCAACTACCGTCCCTTCGGTCGCCCCGGCACCCGCCGTCAAGGCGGACCTAAGTAAGCGGTAGTGAAGCCCGAAGAAGCCCGGTGTCCCCGGGCTTTTTTGTGACTGGAGCGTTTGTCAGGGGACATGGTGACCAGGTGACACGTGGGCAAGGGGTTCTGCAAAGGGTAGGGACAGCATGGCGTGCTGTCCTAACTGCATCTCATGGTAGGGGCGTGGCTTTGCCGCGCCCTCCT
>RFQN01000236.1 GCA_009924965.1 Verrucomicrobiota bacterium | reverse complement strand
GCGGCGGAAGCGCGTGCGCAGGCCGGCGTCAGGAATGATCGCAAAGCCGCAGGTGAGCCCGGCGACGTTGAAGGTCTTGCTCGCCGCCATCAAGGTGACCGTCCGCGCGGCGAGGTCTTCGCTCATCGCGGCGAAGACGGTGTGCTTGGCCTGCGGATCCAGGATGAGGTCGCAATGGATCTCGTCGGAGCAGACCAGCAGGTCATGTTTGCGCACCAAGGCCGCCAAGCGGTCGAGCTCAGCACGGTCGAAGACGCGGGCCAGCGGGTTATAGGGATTGCAGAGCAGGAGAATCTTGGCGTGCGGCTGCGCGCAGGCCTCTTCAAGCTTCGCCCAATCAAAGGTCCAGCGGCCGTCGACGAAGACCATCTCGAGCTTCAGCGAGTTGCGCTCGGAGAACACCGGGGCGGTCAAGAACGCGGGGCGGATCTCCCAACCATGGCGGCGACGGACGTGGTTGACGACGGAAGCGAAGACCGAGTCGCGTTGCGCCGGGTACCCGTAAACGCCATGGGCGGCCCGCGCCTGCACGGCCGCGACGACTTCGGGGGGCGAGACGAAATCCATGTCCGCGATCCAGCAAGGGATGATGTCGCGATCGGCATACTTGTGCCACTTCGTGCTGTCCGTCCCAGAGCGTTCCGGACAGCTGTCAAAATTGAAAGCCATTCTAGGGAGAACCTTGGGTTGAAGTCAGGTGCGGGCAAATGCATTTTCACCGAATGACACCCAGCTGGGTCAGTCCCGCCGCCCTCCGCGGACGTCCGGTGTTCATCGGGCGTCAGGCGGGGATGTCCGTCGCGGTCACGAGCGAAGGCGAACTTATCCTGCGCCTCCCCCTCCGGCTCGCCGCGGCGCAGGCACGGCTCGCCGCTTGGGGCTTGGCGGGTCGGGTCGGCAAACTCCCGGCGATCCATTCGGTGGCGGCGGTCGGCAGTTCCTTCCAGCACCGAGTCTGGCAAGCCTGTCGGTCTATCCCCGCCGGCCAGAGCCTGACCTATGGCGTGCTGGCCCAACGCATCCGCTGTCGCTCGGCCCAAGCCGTCGGCCAAGCGCTCGGCGCCAATCCCCTAGCCCAACTCATCCCCTGCCACCGCGTGACCGCTGCCCAAGGTCCGGGCGGATTCGCCTGGGGACTCCGCCGGAAGGCGGCTTGGTTGAAGGAGGAGGCCGATGGGGCTGCTGGATGACCTCGACCGCGGGCTCCTCGACCTAGTCTTCCCCCGGGATTGCGCCGTGACGCAACTTCCCATGGACGACGGCGAACTGCTCCACCTCTCGCCGGCCGGCTGCGCCGCCCTGCCCCGCATCCTCGACCCTCGGTGCCTCACCTGCGGCCACCCGTTTGATGGCTGGCTCGAAGGCGAACGGAGCTGCCCGCACTGCATGGAGCTCCACCCAGCCTTCAACCGCGCGGTCTGCCCTTTCCAGGCCAAGGGCCCGGTCCGCCGCATCCTGCATCGCATCAAATACGAGCGGGCGCCTTACCTAGCCGACGACCTCGTCGCGGTCGCCGCCCAAGACGAGCCGTTCCGCCGCCATCTCGCCGGCTCGATCCTGGTCCCCGTCCCGCTCCACGCCGACAAGGCCTGGTCGCGCGGCTACAACCAAAGCGAACGTCTCGCCGAACGTCTCACGCACCTGATCCCGGGCTGCACGGTTTCCCTGCTCATCGAAAAGCACAAGCCCACGGAATCGCAGACCCGGCTCGATCGCACGCGGCGGCTACGCAACGTCGGCAAGGCCTTCCGGATGAAGGCGGGGCTGTCCGTCGACCCCGACCAACGTTACGTGGTGATCGATGACGTCCTCACGACCGGGGCGACCCTCCATGCGTGCGCGCAAGTCCTGCGCGCGGCGGGTGCGACGGCGGTCGACGCCGCCGCCCTCGCCCACGGCTAACCGGCGAGCACCGCGTCGAGGTCAGTGGCGGCGACGCCCATCTTGGCCAAGACAAACGCCCGCATGTCGGGCGCCAACGGCGCGCGGAAGATACGCTGAAACTGCGGCGCCCGGAAATCCAAACGGGCCGCATGCAAGGCCTGTCGTTCCAGTTCCAACGTGCGCCCTAAGCGCTCCGTCCAACCTTGTTCGACGAACTCCAGGTAAAGCGAATCGTCGCCGCCGTAGAGCTTGTCGCCGATGACCGGGTGCCCGAGCCAGAGTGCGTGCGCGCGAATCTGATGCTTCCGTCCGGTGTGCGGGCTCACGCGCGCCAACGTATAACCCCCGCCGACCAGCGCGGGCTCGAAGAACGTCGCCGCCGGCGAAGTACCCGGCCCCGTCCGCACGGCGGTCTTCACGACGACCTTGCTGGTTTCGTCCGGGCCCAGCGGCTGGTCTACTTGGACGGGTTCGCGGAGCTCGCCTTTGAGGATCGCGTAATAGGTCTTCGAGACCCAGCGGCGCTCCATCGCGGTCTGCGACAACGAGGCCGCGGTGGCATGCTTGGCGATGAGGATGATGCCGCTGGTCTCGCGGTCGAGCCGGCTGACGAGGTGCAAGGTCTCCAGGCCTTTCCACTCGCGGACCGCGCCGACCAGGGATGACCAAGGGCCGTCCTTGGACGGGTGGCAGACCAACCAACCAGGCTTATCGAAAACAAGGAAGTCATCGTCTTCCTCGATCAACCACTGCGGGAGTTCCGCGGGGTCGACCTTCGGGGCGGGGCGGTTGGGTACCGCGGCGTCTTCGCCGCTCATCGCGTGGGAGGCAGGCGATCCTGCCAAGCAGCGGTGGGCACCGCCACGCCTTGATGGCGCGCGAGGACTTCGCCGACGAGGTAAAGCGAGCCGAGCACGACGATCGTCTCGCCGTCGGCGACGC
>RFQN01000235.1 GCA_009924965.1 Verrucomicrobiota bacterium | reverse complement strand
GAGACGACGGCGAAGGCGGCGCAGGGAATCCCGGACGCGCGGAGGAACTCCTTTTCGCGTCGACGGTTTTGGCAGATGGCCAAGACGTTGGCCGAAGGATGGCTCGGGACGGATTTCGCGACGAACTCGACGGTCGCCGGCGGGATGTTTTCGAACTCGAGCGTGATGCGCCCGCAGCCCTGCGCGAAGCGGGTCAACGCAGCGGTGTCGGACCACTCCGCGGCGGTGTGCTCATCAGCGATGGCCGCGGCGCAAGCCTGCGCGGAGGGATCGAAGGTCTTCACCTTGTAGCCCATGCGGCGCGCGGCGATGGCCGACATGCGACCGAGCTGGCCGCCGCCCAAGATCCCGATCGTGCCGCCGGGCAACAAAGGACGTTCCATGGCTTAGCGCTTCTTCCGGCCCTTCTGACCGGGGATCGGATTCTCCAGCACGGCCTGCGTCTGCTTCGCGCGGAACTGGTCGAGGCGTTGCGCCAAGGAGACATCATTCAAGGCGAGGATGGCCGCGGCGCCGAGAGCGGCGTTGATGGCGCCTGCCCGACCGATGGCAAAGGTGTGGACCGGAATACCCGCCGGCATCTGGACGATCGAAAGGAGCGAGTCGATGCCGTCGAGGGCCTTGGACTGCACCGGGACGCCCATGACCGGCAGGACGGTCATCGCAGCGGCCATGCCGGGGAGGTGGGCCGCGCCGCCCGCGCCGGCGATGATGATCTTCAGCCCACGCTTCTTGGCGGCCAACGCATAGTCCTTCAGCTTGAGCGGCGTGCGGTGCGCGCTCACGACTTCCGACTCAAACGGGATGCCCAAGCCCTGCAGGGTCTCGGCGGCGTGGATCATCGTTTCCCAATCGGACTGGGAACCCATGATGATGCCGACGACGGGTGCGGGCGAAGAGGACTTGCGAGCCATGCCGTGAGCGTGGCGACAAGGGCCAAGCCTGTGAAGCCCGAAGCGTAAAAACTAGTCGAGGAAGGGCACGTATTCCGGGACCAACCGACGCAAGCCCTGCTTGCAGGCCGACTTCTCTTGCGGAATCAACGCACGGACCTCCGTCAACAGCCCGCCCAGGGCGTCATGGCCGATTCCCGTGGCGATGAAGCGGAAGATGCGTGGGTGCGTCGTCGTGCGGTACTGCTCCCCATGATGCTGCAGCTCCTCGACGAGCTTTTCCCCCGGCCGTAGGCCCACGAACTGGATCTCGATGTCGATGTCCGGACGGAACCCGCTGAGCTCGATGAGCTGGCGAGCCACATCGACGATCTTCATGGGCTGACCCATCTCGAGGACCAGGATGTCCCCGCCCTGCCCCTGCGTCGCGCTTTGCAGCACGAGGCCGACGGCCTCCGGGATGGTCATGAAGTAGCGCTTCACTTCGGGGTGCGTGACCGTGACCGGGCCGCCGGCGGCGATCTGCTTGCGGAAGAGTGGGATGACCGAGCCGGAGGAGCCGAGGACGTTGCCGAAGCGGACGGCCACGAATTGGGTGACGTTGCCCGGACGGCCCTGCATCGCTTGGACGACCATCTCCGCCAAGCGCTTCGAAGCGCCCATCACGTTGGTCGGGTTGATGGCCTTGTCCGTCGAGATCAGGACGAAGCGTTCCACCGCGTATTCCGAAGCCAAGGCCGCGACCAAGGCCGTGCCGAGCGTGTTGTTCTTCAGCGCCTCGCCGGGCTGCGGCTCCATCATCGGGACGTGCTTGTGCGCCGCGGCATGCAAGACCAGCGCCGGGCGGTACCGCAGGAAGACCTCGCGCAGGCGCGCTTCATCGGTCACGTCGGCGACGACCGGACAAATCAAGGCGCCGGCGCCGGCGGCGATGAGGTCCTGCTCGGCCTGATACAGCAGCGCTTCGCACTGATCGAGCATGATGAGGCGACCGGGGTGGCGGAGGGCGACCTGGCGGCAGATTTCCTGGCCGATGCTCCCGCCCGCACCCGTGACGAGCACCGTGCGGCCTTGGATCATCGCGCCGATGGCGGCGTCGTCCAATTGCGCCGGCGCACGGCCCAACAAATCTTCGACGGAAACCGGACGGAGGTCCGTGGCGCGGACGCGGCCGCCGGCGAGCTCGGTCATGGAAGGCACGACCAAGACGCGCAGGCCACTGGCGGAGGCCATCGCGCTGATTTCGCGGATGCGTTTCGCGCTTTGGGCCGGCAAGGCCAAGATGACTTCCGTCACGCCATACTTTTCCGCGAGCGAGGGAATGCGTTCGGGCGCGCCGACGACGGGCAGCCCGTGAATCTCCAGGCCGTGCTTGGCGGCGTTGTCGTCGAGGAAGCAGACCGGCAGGAGGCCATGCCCACGGCGGGACAACAGGTCGGAGGCGAGTTGTTCGCCCGAATTGCCGGCGCCGACGATGGCGATGCGCTCCAAAGACGCCTGCGCGACCTTGTCTTCGCCGGTGAAGCGCTCGCGCAACGTGCGAATGGAGACGCGGAAGCCGACGAACAGCAGGAGTGACAGGTTGAAGTCGACCAGCGCGATGCTGCGCGGAATGCCGAACGGGGCGGTGGCTCCATTCATCCCGCTGGCGAACGGCAGCAACAGGATGGCCAACGTCGCCAACGAAAGGGCGAAGACCATGCGCAAGGCGTCGTGGAGTCGGAAATAATAGAAGACGCCGCGGAATTGGCCAAAGACCCCGAGGAGGATGAATTTGAGCGGCACGACCCAGAGCAACGCGTGCGGCCGCTGCGTGAAGAGGTAGCCTTCGATGTCCTTGTCGGCGGTCGTCAGCACGGCGCCGCCGGAAAAGCGCATCTCATAGCTCAACCACCAGGACAACGCCGCCAGGAACCCGTAGACCACAAAGAAGAA
>RFQN01000234.1 GCA_009924965.1 Verrucomicrobiota bacterium | reverse complement strand
CTTATGGCCGAGCGCTTCCATCATCTCGATGGAGACGCACTTGTCGTAGCGACCTTGGTGGTCGCGGAAATCCTCCAGCTTCACCGTGATGCGGTCGGAGAGGCCGGCGGCGCGGATGCGTTCGACCGCGAGGTCGTGCTGGGCCTGGGAGATCGTCAGGGACGTCACGCGGCACCCGTACTTCCGGACGGCATGCAAGGCCCAGCCACCCCAGCCGGTGCCGATCTCGATGACATGGTCGGTGGGCTTGAGCTGCAGGAAGCGGCAGAGCGCATCGTTCTTGTTGGCCTGGGCCTGTTCCAGCGTAGCCGCGCCTTCCCAGCGGGCCGAGGAATACATCATCGACGGGTCGAGGAAGAGCCGGAAGAAGTCGTTGGAGACGTCGTAATGCTCGGAGATGTTGCGGCGGACGACCTTCTTGGAGTTCGGCCGGAGCAGGTGGCCGATGCGGTCGGCGATGCGCAAGAGCCCGAGGGCGGCGCCGCGCGCGGCGGAACCGGACATGCCGGGGGTCTGGTCGACGTTCTCGATGAAGAAGCCGATGACCGCGCGGAGGTCCGGCGAATCCCATTCCCCGTCCATGTAGGACTCGGTCAGTCCGATGTCGGCGGCGAGCACGATGCGGCGGAAGAAGTTCTCGTCTGTGAGGCGGATCTCCGCGGGCCGGCCGGGGAAGGCCGGGTCCCCGACGACGACTGTTTCGCCCGTGGGCAGAGTCAGCCGCAATTGCGAGCGCCGCATGCGGCGAAGCTCACGCAGCACCAGCCGCCGGGCCAAGCCTCCGCGGGTACTGGCCTCGTCGAGGCTGAGGGAGGTCGTGGCGGTCATTCTTTGCGGAGCAGTTCAGGGGTGGGATGGCGCAGGTTGCGTTGCAGAGGGATGTCATCCCCCTTGCGGCGGAAAGGAAGTTTTTTCACCAACCAAAGCCAAGCGGCATGGAGGTGGATCAACGCGATGACCTTCAGGATCAGCAGCGGCACCTTCAGCGTCAGCCAGAGGAGGCGGGCATCGGTCAAGGGGACGGCTTGCCCGGTCCAGGTGCTGATCAGGGTCTTGCGGCCAGCTTCATAATGGTCGACCCCGACCGCGAGGCGTCCGTCCGGGGCCCGTAAGGTAAACTCGAATTCCGTGTCGAGGCCCGAGAAAGGGGAGACGTAGAAGCGCTTCGGCGTCCGCAGAACCAAGGACTCTTCACCGGTGGGGCCGACCTGGCGGCACTCCGTCCCGAGGTACCAGGCCTTCCGTTCGCCAAAGGTGTTGTGGACCTCGGCGATGCCGCAATGGAGGCGGCCGCCTTGGTGCACCAGGAAGAAGACGACGGGGTTGTAGCTTTGTCCGAAGGCCCGGGGCATCGCGATGAGCGTGAGGCGCGCGTCGGAGGCGAGCGCCTCGCCGTGGGCGGCGCAGAAGGCCCGGACGCGTTGCGCCAGGTCGGCGCCAGGTCCACCGAACGCCTGCGGGACGCCTTCGGCACCGAAGACCGCCGCCGCTGGCAGGAAGTCCTGCTCGCGCAATTGATAAGGGGCCCAGCCTCGCTCGCCCAGCAGGGCGAGCCCGCGGCCGACCTGACCGAAGTCGCCGAGTTCTACTGCAAAGCAAAAGACGCCATGCGTGAAGCCGTGCCGCTTCGGCCAAAGCCGCGCGTGCATGACCTGCGCATCGTAGAGACGGACCATCGGGCTCCAGCGTGGGAGGAAACCTCGCGAGCGCAAGTGCCCGCCTACGCTTGCCAAGCACGGCGGAGGCGGGTCATGCTGGCGTCGTGCTCGCCGTGCAAGCCAACCCCGCCGGTCTCATCCCCCTCGCGATAGGGTTCATCTTGCTGTTGTTCGGGCTCAACGCCGGCCGCAAGCGGCGGCTGCTCGACGACACCCCGCTGAGCAAGACCTTGGGCGTCTTCATCGGGGAGGTCGAGGTCACGGGCGTCTGCGTCACGTCCACCCCCTTCCGGGCCCATCTCTCCGACCGACTGTGCGTGCTGTATGATTGGAGCGTCGAGGAGGAATGGCAGCGTTGGGAGACCGAGACCTACACGGACAAGGACGGGCGGACCCGGACGCGCCAGGTGTTGCGCAGCGGGTGGACCACCGTGGCGGGCAACGAGTATTCCCAAGGCTTCTACCTCAAGGATGAGTTCGGTTTCCTCTGGGTGCACCCTCGCGGGGCCGACCTCGAGACGCTCGACCTCTTCTACGAAACCGCCTCGCGCCACGATGCGCTCTATTTCGCGAAAGGGCCCGACGACGAGATCGCCGATTCCACCGGCCGCCGGCGCTTCCGCGAGTCCGGCCTGCCCGTCGGCACGCAACTGTTCGTCCGGGGGCGAGCCTCCGAACGCAGCGACATCGTCGCGCCCCAGATCGTGCAGGACCCGAAGGCGGAGATGTTCATCATCACCCCGCGCAAGGAGAGCGAAGTCAGCGAGGGTAAGAACACGGCCTATTGGTTGTGCAACCTGTTCGGATTCGTCTTCGTCATCCTCGGGTGTGGCCTGCTGGGCGGCCACCAGTCGCCGGTGGTCTTTGCCGTGGCGGCGCTCTACCTGCTGGCCTGGGCCGCCGGTTGGGTCTGGATGGTCTTCAACAGCTTGGTCGGCTTGCGCAACCGCGTACGCCAGGCGCATTCGTTGATCGACGTGCAGCTCAAGCGCCGGGCGGACCTCATTCCTTCATTGGTCGCCTGCCTCCAGGGTTTCCGGAAATACGAAGCCGAACTCCAGACGAGCATCGCCGCCTTGCGGGCGCAGGCGGGCAGCCCGGCCGCCGTGGCGGCCGTGGCCCCGACGCTGGTTTCGGTTGTCGAGCGCTATCCGGACCTCAAGGCCGACCAGTCCTTCAGCAGCCTGATGAAGAACC
>RFQN01000233.1 GCA_009924965.1 Verrucomicrobiota bacterium | reverse complement strand
TCAAGATCACCAAGGCCCAAGTCACCAACGCCGAACTCTCGCTGAGCGCGCTCGGCGAGATCGGCGCCCGCGGTCAGCTCGGCTTCGCCGATTGGCCCTTGAGCCTGCAGGCGGAGATGCGCGGCAAAGGCGAGTATGCCCAGCACTTCGCCCTCCTCGGCTTCGCCGACGGCATCGCCGTGCCGGATGGCTCGACCAAGGGTCCCGGCGTGAAGTTCTCGGGCTCGCTCAACAACCTGAAGAACGACCTCGCGGAACGCCTGCAAGGCGCGCTGAGCAACATCCGCTCCGGCGCGAGCTACCAAGGCCAGAACACGGTGCAACCGGACCGAGCGACCAAGCCCGGCAACCAGGCCGCGCCGACGCCCCGGAACCCGCTTGATGCGCTGTTCGGGAAGTGACGATGACGCGTCACGCCGGAGTTCTCACCGTCGCGGTCCTGCTCTTAGCCGTGCTCGCCTTGCTCGCGCTGGCCTGCGGCAGCGCCGGTTTCGGCTGGGGCATGAATGGCGAGCTCCTCCTGCTGCGGCTACCACGTGTGCTCGCGGCGCTGGCGGCCGGACTCGCCTTGGGGCTGGGCGGCGCCAACCAACAAGGGGTCTTCCGCAACCCGCTCGCGGACCCTGGGCTGACCGGCGTCTTCGGCGGAGCGTTGCTGGGCATCGCCTTCCTGCTCGCCGGCGCGACGGAATTTACCTGGAACCATCGCTGGGCGCTCCCTGCCGCGGCGTTCGGCGGGGCGTTGGCGACTTCGGCACTCTTGGTCTGGTTGGGCCGTGGGGGCTCCAGTTCGAAACTGCTCCTCACAGGCCTCGGGCTCAACGCCTTCACGGCAGCGGGCACTCTCGTGATCGCGGCGCGTTTCCCGGAGGCGCGCGATATCTTGGTCAACGGCGCCGC
The DNA here is from genome assembly GCA_009924965.1 of Verrucomicrobiota bacterium. Lineage (GTDB taxonomy): Bacteria > Verrucomicrobiota > Verrucomicrobiia > Opitutales > UBA953 > UBA953. Next base: position 1,985 of record RFQN01000233.1, on the reverse strand, counting down.
TGGTGATTGGCTCGGCACGGCCACGCTCGAACTGGCTTGGCTCCCGATCCTCGGCTGCGTGCTGGCCGCGCTCTTGCTGCTCACCCAAGCCTCGGTGCTCGATCGCCTCGCCCTCGGCGAAGACATGGCCTGGAGTTTGGGCACCGACGTCGCCCGCGCCCGCCATCACGGCGTCCTCCTCACTGCGCTCGCCGCAGGCGCGGCGATCTGCCTCGTCGGCCAAGTCGCCTTCATCGGCCTGCTCGCCCCGCACCTGGCCCGGGCCTTGGTCGGCCCGCGGCATCGCGCCATGCTCCCGTTGGCCGGCTTGCTGGGCGCGGGCCTGCTCCTCCTGGCCGACACCTTAGGCCGTTCTCTCTGGCCGCAGACACCGCTCTCAGCCGCGGCCATGACGGCGCTGCTCGGCGCCCCCGCATTCGTCTGGATCGCCTCCCGCCGCCATGAGTGAGGTCCTACTCCAAGCCACGCGACTTTCCGTCGACCTAGCCGGACGCACCGTGCTCGACGGCGTCGCCTTCACCGTGGCGGCCGGTGAAGTCATCGCGGTCGTCGGCACCAACGGAGCTGGTAAGACCACGTTGCTGCGCGCCTGTGCCGGACTGCTCCCCGAAGCGACCGGCGAACTAACGACCAGCGGGCTCGATCCACGCGAGACCGCACCGCAGTCGCTGGCGGACCGCCGGGCCTATGCGCCGCAACACCCGACTTGCGCGTGGGACTTCACGGTGGCTGAACTCGGCACGCTTTCGTCGGCGCCGACAGATTTCACTCGCTGGCTCGAACGGTTTGGCCTCCGCGAGCTGGCGGACCGCCGGCTCTCCGCCCTGTCCGGCGGGGAACGCAAGCTGGCGCACCTCTGCCTAACCTTCAGCGCCCTCGGCGATGCTTACGGTAAAGGATTGCTGCTCGATGAACCCACCACGGCGTTGGACCTCTGCCGCGCGGAGCTCGTCGCGCGCGCTATCCGTGCCTCGGCGCAAGCCGGCGCCGCCGTGCTGGTGGCGACGCATGACTTGGCCTGGGCCCGCACGGCTGACCGCGTGATCGTGCTGAGCGAAGGCCGTGTCGTCTCGGTGGGCCCGCCCAGCGCCGCCCTCACCGCCGAGCTCGTCCGCGAGACTTGGGGCGTGGCTTGACCGCGACGTCGGTCGGCGCGTACGGGCTGAGCAACGCTCCAGCCCGCGCCGCGGCGAAGAGGTATTGCTGGGCCAAGCCGGCCGCTGGTCCGAAATGCGCGCGGCCGAACTCCTCCAGCCGAGTCGGCGCCCAACCACGGAGGCCATAGGCCGCCGTCAAGGCCTGCACGACCCACGTATCGACCGGAAAACTTTCCAGTCGACCGAACCCGAAAAGCGCGACGCAAGCGGCGACCTTGGGGCCGACCCCGGGCAAAGCCTGCAACTCCGTCAGCAGGTCGGCCGTCGACAGCGCTTGGAATTCTTCGGCCCAGCGCGGCCGCGCTTGCAGGCGCTGCGCCGTGCCGCGCAGGAAAGCCGCGCGGTAACCCAGCGCACAGGCCTTCAGTTGCGCGTCTGACGCCGCCGCCAACTGCGCCCACGTCGGCAGCGCATGCTGGCCTCCGCCCAACGGCTCGCCCAACGACGTCGCCAATTGGGCGACCATTTGGCGGATCTGCAGGATGCGTTTGTTCGAGCTGCACAGGAAGCCAATCAACGCGTCTTGCGGGTCTTGCCGCAAGATGCGTAGCCCAGGGTTGGCCGCGATGGCCGCGCGGAGGACCTCGTCGGAGCGCCAAGGCAAGGCATCGACGAGCTTGGCCTGCTGTCCTGGTGCATCCAAGTAGGCTTGCAGGGCGGCCTCGGTTGATGGCGCGCCCACGACACCGCGCCATTCCAGGCCTTCCGCTCCAGGCCGCAGCCCGGCCAGCGTCCGGCCAAACACGCCTGTCCAGACGCCGGCGGCGTCGACATTCCAGCGAAAGGCCTGCCCCCCATCGAGCTGTTCGCGCAACGTCTGCGCTGGCA
>RFQN01000232.1 GCA_009924965.1 Verrucomicrobiota bacterium | reverse complement strand
CTGCTCGCCGACGGCCATGAGGACGTCCATCTCGCGTTCATCGGGCAAGGGCATGAGCGCCTTGGCTCGGGCGATGAGGTCGTTGGTCACGCCGGAACGAGCCGAGACGACGACGACCATGCGGTTGCCCTTGGACCACTGTTCCTTGATCTTGGCCGCGACGTTCTGGATGCGGTCGACGTTGCCGACGGAGGTGCCGCCGTATTTTTGGACGATAAGGGCCATCCTGTTAGGATTCGGGAGAGAAGATGCGGAGCACGACCGGCTCCTCGAGCACGGTCTTGAGGCGGCCGAGTTCTGTCAAGACCTTGGACATCTTCTGTTCGTCGACCGGGTAGGTGGAGAGCGTCACGGTGCCACGGCCCTGGTTGGGGTGCTCGTATTGGATGACGCGCGCGATGGAGACCTTGTGTTTCGAGAACACGCGGTAGATGCCTTCGGAGACGCCGGCCTTGTCGAGCAGCGAGAGGCGGAGGTAGAATGGCGAGACGATCTCGGGGAGGTCGGCCATACGGACCTTCTTGCCCTGGCTTTCACGGGCCGCGAGGCTGTCGGCGGAAAGGCCGGGGTTGGCGGCACCGGTGAGGGCCGCGATGGCGTCCACGATGTCGCCGATGACGGCGGAGGCGGTGGCGTCGCCGCCGGCGCCACGGCCGGTCAGGGTCGTCGCTCCGACGACATCACCGCGCAGCGTGATGCCGTTGTTGACGCCGCTGACGCGCGCGAGGATGTCGCGGTTGGGGACGAGGGCGGGGTAGACGCCGACGGTCATCCAGCTGGCCTTGAAGTCTCGGCGGATGACGGCGAGGTGCTTGAGCGCGAAGCCGAAGCGGCGGGCGAAGTCGATGTCGGCCGGGCCGATGTTGCGGATGCCCTCGACCAGCGTGCGGTTGCGCGGGGCCCACTTGCCGTGGGCGAGCCAAGCGAGGATGGAGGCCTTGTGCCAGGCGTCGATGCCGTCGACGTCGAGCGTCGGGTCGGCTTCGGCGTAGCCGAGCTCCTGGGCTTCCTTGAGCGCGTCGGCGAACGAGAGGCCGTCCTCGCCCATGCGGGTGAGGATGTGGTTACAGGTGCCGTTGAGGATGCCGACGATGAGCTCGAAGCGGTTGGCGACGAGGCCTTCGCGGATGGCCTTGATGATGGGGATGCCGCCGGCGACGCTGGCTTCGAAGAGGAACTGGCCGCCATGTTGGCGGACGGCGGCGAAGATCTCAGGGCCATGCTCGCAGAGCAGGGCCTTATTGGCGGAGACCACGACCTTGCCGGCGCGGAGCGCACGGAGGGTGAGCTCGCGGGCCTTGGTGGTCCCGCCGATGAGTTCGCAGACCACGTGGACCTTGGGGTCGTCGATGATCTCCAGCGGGTTCTTGGTCAGCTTGGCGGCGGCGATCTTGACGGCGCGCTTCTTCTTGAGGTCGCGGACGCAGGCCTTGCGGAGGTCGAGCTTCACGCCGAGGCGCGACTCGAGGTCGGACTGCTTCTCGGAGAGATGCTTCCAGACGCCTTGGCCGACGGTGCCGAAGCCGAGGATACCGATGCCGATGGTGCGAGGGGCGGACATGGAAATTAGGAGGCTTTCTTGGTGAACTTATTCTCTTCGCCGCGGAGCAGACGACCGATGTTGGAGCGGTGCGTCCAGACGTTGAAGAGCGCGATGGCCCCGGCGAAGGTCAGTTGGGCGGCGCCGAACTGCTGCGACGTGAACTTGGGCAGGAGCCAGCAGGAAAGGGGCAGGGAAAGGCCGAGGGCCAGCGAGGCGACTGACACGTAGCGCGTGGTGTAGAACGCGAGGGCCCAGAGGGCGGCGCCGATGACGATCGGGATGGGCAAGAGCACAAGCAGGCCACCGATGGTCGAGGCCACGCCCTTGCCGCCCTTGAACTTCAGGAAGCAAGAGAAGCAGTGACCGAGCAGCGTGCCGACGAAGCCGGCGGCGACGATGACGAAGAGGCTGTTCGGGTCGGCGTGGTATCTTTCCGGCTGGCTGAAGGCGTCGAGGGAGGCCTGTAGACGCGCGAACACTCCAGAAGGCATCTCGGCGACCACCTTGATGAAGAGAGGCTGGAGGTAGAAGAGATAGGCGGCCACGAACCCTAGTCCGGTGCCCGCTGCACCCTTGAGCGCGTCGAGGGCGAAGACGAGGTTGCCCGGGCCCTTGCCGAGCACGCGCTTGACGTTGGTGGCGCCGGGGTTGCCGGAGCCTTCCTTCAGGATGTCGACGCCGTAGCGCTTCGACACGAGCACGGCGAAGTTGACGGAACCCAGGAGGTATCCGACGAGCGCGCTGATCCCGAGGGCCGCGAACATCGCTTAGGCGTCGATCAGCTTGGCGCTGACGATCGCCGGGTTGCGGAGGATCTCAGCCAAGGCCGAGGCGCCGGGGGCGGTGTCGAGCTGGTAGACCGCGAGCGCGTTCGCGCCGCCGGTGCGGCTGAGGGCCATGTTCGCGATGTTGACGCGTTCCTTGGAGAGGAGGGTGCCGAGGGCGCCGATGATGCCGGGCTGGTCCTGGTTTTCGATGAGGAGCAGTTTGCCTTCGGGGACGAACTCGAGCGTGCGGCCGTTGATCGACACGACGCGGGCGGACTGGGCCTTGCCGAGGACGGTGCCGGCGACGGAGACGGACTTTCCGCCTGCGAGCAGGGCTTCGACGAGGATGAGCTCCTTGTAGTCGGCTTCGGCCGAGGAGCGGATGGTCTGCACTTCGACGCCGAGGGCCTTGAGCTTGCTCGGGGCGTTGACGTCATTGACGCCTTCCACGATGCCGCGGAGGTAGCCGCGCTGGATGGAGCGGGCGATGGCGCCGGCGCCTTGGTCGGAACCCGTGCCGAAAGTGGTCAGGCGGAGGGCTTCGACGCGGCCGGGGGCGGCCAGCTGGCGGGCGATGGCGCCGAGCTTCTCGGC
>RFQN01000231.1 GCA_009924965.1 Verrucomicrobiota bacterium | reverse complement strand
CGGGCTTGCCGTTGGGGCCTTCGGGGTTGACGTAGATCAGGCCCATCTGGACGGCGCCGAGCGGGTCGGCGAGCTGGCGGTCGCCGGTGTAGCGCTTATCGCCGAGCCATTCCGTTTCCGGACCCCAGTAGATGTCTTCCTGCGGTTCCCAGACGTCAGGGCGGCCGCCGGCGAAGCCGAAGGTCTTGAAGCCCATGGTCTCGAGGGCGACGTTACCGGTGAGGACCATGAGGTCGGCCCAGGAGATCTTCTGGCCGTACTTTTGCTTGATGGGCCAGAGCAGGCGGCGCGCCTTGTCGAGGTTGGCGTTGTCCGGCCAGCTGTTCAGCGGGGCGAAGCGCAGCGTGCCGTAGCCCGCGCCGCCGCGGCCATCGCTGACGCGGTAGGTGCCGGCGCTATGCCACGCCATGCGGATGAAGAAGGGGCCGTAGTGGCCGTAGTCGGCGGGCCACCATTCCTGCGAGTCGGTCATGAGCGCAGCGAGGTCCTTGCGGAGCGCCTCGAGGTCGAGCTGCTTGAACGCCGCGGCGTAGTCGAAGTTCGGGGCGAGTGGATCGCTCTTCGCCGAGTTCTGGCGCAGGATGTTCAGGTTGAGCTGGTTCGGCCACCAATCACGGTTGGACATGCCCGCGGCGGCGGTGTGTCGGTTGGCAGGGGCCAGGTGCCCCAGTAGATCACTTCGGCTTCGTCGATGCGGAAGCCGTGGTGCGAGTGCGCGGTCAGGCAGGGAGCCGCGCCGACGGCGCAGCAGACATCTTCGGTGTGGCCACAGGAACGGCACACGAGGTGGTGATGGTTGTCGCCGATGCGGTCTTCGTAGAGTGCGGCGGAATCGGCGGGTTGGATGCGACGGAGGATGCCTTTGTCCGTGAGCACGTTCAGCACGTTGTAGACTGACTGGCGGGAGATGGAGCCCAATTCCTCGCGGACCACTTCGGCGATCGCATCAGCGGTCGCATGCGGGTGACGGGAGACCGCACGGAGCACGGCGGTACGCTGGGCCGTGACCGGCAGGTCGTGTTGGCGCAAGGTGGTTTCCGGGTCCCGCATGAAAGAGCACCGAAACCGAGATTTGGACTTTGTCAAAAATCCTTACCGGCTATTTCTTGCCCCCTTTGGCGGGGGTCCCCTTGGGAGCCGTGGAAGCGGTCCATTCCACGGGAAGCTGGGCTGCCTTGAGCAAATCCCTCACGGGGGCATAGGGGACTGCCTGGACGCTGGTGCCATTTTTGATGGCGAGGCCCGCGGCCATGGCGGCGGCTTGGCCCAACTGCATGAAGACCGGCTCCATGCGGATGGAGCCATGGGCGGCATGGGTCGCCGAGAGGCAGACCGGGACGAGGAGGTTGGTGCATTCCTCGGCTTTGGGGGTCAGGCTACGGTAGGAAACGCCATAAGGGCGGGGTGGCACGTTCCAGATGACCCCATCACGCTCCAAGAAGCCCCGTTGGGTGACGAAGTAGCGGACGGCGTGCGAATCGAGGCCGAAGCTGGCGAGGGCGACAGGGTCGTCCGCCCGGCGCTTCCCTTTGCAGTCCTGTTCGGTCATCACGTATGCGCCCTGCAGCCGGCGGGCCTCACGGATGTAGATCATCGGGGAGAAACCGCCGTTGGCCGGAAACTCGTCCTTGCAGAGCCCGTAGCTGGCGGCCACGGCGCGGATCTCCGCCGGCACGCGCGGGTGGTTGGCCAGCGTCCAGAGGTGCCCGCGGATGTAAAGTTCGTGCGCCTGCTCGATTTTCCTGCGGGTCGCATAGTCGGCTTCGGGGTAGGCCCAGTTTGCGCCGACGTAATCGGTGCCGACGGCATGCATGGAGTTCCAGTCGGCCTTGCCGTTGGGTAGCTTGTGGATCAGGGCGGGGAAACGGACGTCCCCGGCTTCGAGGTTGCGCAGCAGCATCTCATGGTCGAGTTCGCGGTAGCCTTCGGGCTTGGCGAACGGCAACCGGTTGGCCGGGTCCGTCGTCACGCAAAGACGGTAGTTGTAGGCTTGGATGCGGCGGTCGCCCTCGCCAGGCACGGGGTCTTCGGCGAAGACGAAAGGCAGCAGGCCGCTGCTCGGGTCGCCAGGCTTCACGTATGGATCGACGTCCTTGATGAAGTGGTCCTTGTCTTTTTGGGTATAGTGCTTGCGCGGCTTGTCGTCGCCGCGTTGCGCCCCGTTCAAGGTCTCGGCGAAAAGCGTGTTCGGTTCGCGTCCGACCGAATAGGAAACGCCCGCCGCCGCCATCAGGTCGCCCACGTAACTCGCGTCGATGAAGACTTTAGCCGCGAAGACCTTGCCCGATGAGGTACGGAAGGCCTGGATGCGGGTCCCTTCCTTCGTGACCCCGCCTGGGGCGCGGTCGAGGGTTTCCTTGAGGACGACGGTCAGCCCGGCGTCTTTGACCAGCGCGTCCATCGCCGCTTGGGCCACATGCGGCTCAAAGTAGTCCACGTACTCCTTGCCGTAGTGCTGGCCGATCCGTCCGTAGAGTTCGCGGGCGACGCCGCCGACCGCGTCGCGGTGAAAGATGTCGCTTGCGGACAGGCCGCTGCAGGTCATGCCGCCGAGGAAGTCGGTGGAGTTGACGAGGACCACGTCGAGGCCTTGGCGCTTCGCTTGGACCGCGGCGGCCACGGCGGCGGCGGAATCTCCGTAGACGACCACGTCATGCATGATCGGCGTTTGGGCTGCGATGCCCGTGGCTAGCAGGCTGGCGGCCAGCAGCAAGAGGGGTCTCATGGGGTGGCTTCCTTTATCTACGCCTGGCGCTTTGCTCCAAGTCCTGATTATGGTCCATAAAGCGCCCCTCGCGGCGCGGGGCAGGGAGGGGCGGTTTTCCGGACAAAGTGTTCCAGAGCTCTAGCTACGGAGCTCTGGGGTCGGGTACGGAGAGTTGTTAATCCTAGTTCCGTTAGTCGCCCTC
>RFQN01000024.1 GCA_009924965.1 Verrucomicrobiota bacterium | reverse complement strand
CGATGCCGCCATCGGTTGGGAAGCGGCGGCGGTGACGGGCAACCTGCAACGTTTCAAGGTCGACCCACGGGCAGGTTTCTTGGCGCCAGGGGAGCGCCGCGTGTTAGGCTGGCTCCGGTTGACGCAGCCGGCGGAGGTCGTCAGCGCCGAAGTCGTCGGCGAACAACTTTCCCGATAAAAGGGTTTCCCGCTTTCGCTCTGGCGTTAGAAAGAAGGGGTGCATCGCTGGCGCTCACTGACTTCCTTGTTCGTCGTATTGGCGGGCGCGGCGTTGGTCTGGGCCTGCACGGGCCCGTGGAGCGAAACCAGCGCCTTGGAGGTCGGCGATGCGGCGTTGAAGCGGCCGTTGGAATCCGTGTGGTCGGACGACGTCGTGGCCATTCTTGGGCCGCAGCCGAAGCCCTTGCCCATCGCGGAGCCCGGGCAGGTGTTCGAAACGGTGGTGCGTATGCTGGACCAGGAATTGGCGCGCCAACGTCATCCTCGTCGGGCGGAACTGGTCCGCTCGGCGGCCTTGCACCTTTCGTTGCTGCGGGACGAATCCGGCGGGCTCGTCTTCAAGGATAAGCAAGGCGCCTGGCATTTCCGTTTCGACCTACCGACGGAGCTGGGTCCTGATCAGATTCCGCTCGGCGCCGTCGAGATTCTGCGCCCTGTCCGGGTCGTGACGGCCGAAGGCTTGCCTGCGCTCCTGCGCCAGCTGCCTGAGGAGTTCCGCTTCTACATCCGTTCGCTTTCCTTGGAGCGCGCCGATGCCGTGGCGTTGTGCGAAGCCTTGCTGCATCTCCCGCCGGAACAGCGCCGCAACCTCTCGGCCCTCGCGGCCTACCGCTTGGCGCGCCTGCGCATGGCTCAGACCGACGACCTCGATGAGGACGGGGGCGAAGAGCATCTGGCCGAGGTTCGGCACGACCTGCAGCAGGTCAAGCGGCACATCGCCGAAGGCGCCCCGGCCATCGCCCACCTCGACCTGGCGGCGGACGGCTGGCTGGCCCACACCTACCTCTATGGCACGTCGTTGGAGTCTGCCTACGACCCCGAAGACCCTGGCGTCGACGCCGCCCGGGCCTTACGGATGTATGTGCAGCTTTACCGGCAAGGCGACCCTACCGCGCGTGAGTCGATCGAGCAGGTCCTGCGGGCGGTGTTGGCCTCCGGCGAACTGAGCCCGTTGGTCCAGGATCCCTTGCACCGCAAACTAGCCACGGCCTACCTGTGTTCCGCCCGGCAATTGGCCCAGAACGGCCTAGGGGGTGAGGCGTCCGAGCTGAACGCCGACATCACGGCGTGGCTCAACGCCTTGCGGACGGCGAAGGTGGATTTGGGCGAAGATGCCGTGCGTCTGGCGGCCTTGCAGTATCGCCTGGGGCAATGGGATGCCTGCGCGGTGACGCTGCAGTCGGCTCCGGCGGGCGATGCGACGGCGCAGTTGCTCGCGGCCCGCTTGCGCGTCCGCACCGGCGACCTCGTCGGGGCGAGCCAATTGCTGCGTCCGCTGGCGGCCCGCAAAATCAAGCCCCGCCCGCCCAGCTCGGAGCCCGAATATGAATTCCGTGGACCGCCCTATTTCTCCTTCCACGGCATCGATTACAGCTACGAGTTCATCGAGCTCGGCGTGCCGGATTACACTAGCAAGGCTTTCCTTTGGAGCGAGTACGACACGTACACCTATGACTTCACCCATCCGGATGGCGCCGTGAGCCGTGCGCGCGTGGAGTTGGCTGTCCTCGAGCTGCATTACGGCCATTATGCGGCGGCGATGAATCTCTTCTACAATGAAGGCATGTGGGAGGATGGCGACTACATCGCGGAATGCGTGCTGACCACCGATGAACTGAAGGTCGCCGTGGACCGTTCCTGGAAGAACAAGCGTGGTGGGGCGAAAAGCGGTTCGGTGCATGACTATGGGATGTCGGCGCCGGAGCACGTGCGCGCCTTGCTCGGGCGGCGTCTGTTCCGCGACGGCCGCTGGGCTGAGGCCGTGCCGTACCTGACGGATGAGCACCAGAAATCCCTGCGGGAGTTCATCGCTTGGATGCAGGTCGCCCAAGACCCCAAGCGGCCGGCCAAGGCTCGCGCCGATGCCTACTGGAAGGCGGCGCTCAATGTGCGGGCCTCCGGCGAGGATTATCTCTTCTGCGAGCTTGGCCTGGAGTGGACCTCTGCGGACAAGCGCCATTGGTACGACCCCCGCGGCCTGCCGGTGCAGCGCATCCGTCCCATCGTCGACGAACCCGAGAGCCTGTTGGCCGCGCCGAGCGACGACGAAGTGCGTCGCGTTGAAGCGTGGGCGGCGAAGCACCTCGCCCCGAACGGGCGCATCTATCGCGACGCTAGTTACGAGGCCCATCGCCTCTGCCTAGAGGCGGTGAAGCTGCTGCCCGACGACGACTTGGCCGGCGCCCAGATTCTGGAGTACGCCGGCAACCTCTTGAAGTATCGCGACCCGCCCGCGGCTCAGCCGGCCTACCGCGAGCTCGCCACGCGTTTCCGCGGGACGCCCTTGGGGGCGGCGGCGCGGAAGCAACATTGGTTCTCCCGGTTTGCGGGCGAGCCCGATCCCGATTGGGTGCTGAAGCTGAGTAAGCTCCGATGAACATCCCTCTCCACTGGCACACCGAGCCGCTCCTGCTCGCCCTTATCGTCGGCGTGTCCTGGGCCTATGCGCTCGCCTGCGGTCCATTGCGCGCACGCTGCGCCCCGGGGTTGTCGGCCTACCCGCTCAGCCATGGCATCTGCTTCCACCTTGGGGTCGTCGTGGCCTACTTGGCGGTGGGGTCTCCGCTCGACCAGGTCGGCGAAGCCTTCCTCTTCTCCGCGCACATGGTGCAGCACATGCTGCTGATCTACGTCGCGGCCCCGCTCATCGTCCTGGGTTTGCCCGCGGAACTCATCGACCCCTTCTTGGAGGCCCGGCCTCGGTTGCTCAAGGTAGCGCGGTTCTGCGTGCATCCCGTGGTGGCTGGCTTGCTCTTCAACTTCATCTTCTCGGTCTGGCATTTCCCGGAGCTTTATGAAGCCGCCCTGCGCGACCGCACCCTGCACATCGTCGAGCACTGGCTCATGTTCTTGCCCGCGGTGCTGATGGTCTGGCCGCTCCTGTCGCGGTCGCGGGTCCTGCCGCGCATCAGCTTCGGGGGCGCCATGGTCTATTGCTTCGTCCTCATGATCGCGGACCTCCCGCTTTGGGCCGCGCTCATCTTTGGCGAGCACCCCATCTTCGAGACCTATCGCCTCGCGCCGCGCATCTGCGCTTTGACGGCGGGCGGGGACATGGTCCTGGGCGCGGCCATCATGAAGGGCTTCAACGAAGTCTTCTCCTTGGTCAACATGGCCATCGCGTTCTTCCGCTGGTATCAGCGCGACCGCTGAACGCTCAGTGCTTGGAAGCCCGGCGGAGCAGCCCCACCGCCGCCGCCACCACGATGACGTTGGGGAGCCAGATCAGCAGGTCGGGCCGGAAGGACGGGTTCTTCACGTAGGCCGCCATGGAGGTCAGGATGTAGTAGCTCAACGCGACGGCCAAGGCGATGGCCGCGTTGACGAACGTCTCGGAGCGGCCCACCCGCACGGCCAGCGGGACGGCGAGCAGCGCGAGCGAGAAGATGGAGAAGGCGGAGGCGAGGTGCGACATCAGCTGCGTGCGCGGCAGCATCTTGCACTCGGCGAGCTCGGTCGGGGTCGGGTGTGGTGGCACTTGCCAGCCTTTGTCCATGAGCGCGAGGAGCTCCGCCGTCGTGTGCCAACGCAGTTTCTTTTCGTAGCCGCTGCCGTCCTTGAAGACCTCGCTGACCGGGAATTCCAGGGGCGCCTGGCCGGCCTCCTTGGTCACCGAAGGGAACTTGAAGCCTTCGTCGCCTGGCCGGCGGGTGTCGACTTGCGCGGACAATGCGACAAGTCGGAGTACCGCGGTGCCGTCTGCCTTTTCGACCTTCGTCAGGCGGCCCTCGGCGGTGTGGATGGTCTCGAAAAGTCGGCCTTGGGCGTCGAGGCGCCAGATCCAGAGGTCGCGCAGCACGGCGCCGTCGCGCTCGCGGGCCTGGATGATCAGCCCTTTGAACTTCCGGTTGATCTCGCCCGGCGTGATGAGGCTGGCCGGGTTGTCCTTCACCGAGCCCATCAGGATGCGGCGGTACTCGTCGTTGGAGCGGGTGGCGACCTCCAGGTTGATCCAGGCGGCGAAGAGCGCCAAGCCACCGGCCAGGCAGAGGGCGGGCGCGGCGATGCGGAGCAAGCTGAGCCCGCCGGCCTTCATCGCGGTGAGCTCATGTTGGGCGCCCATGCGGCCGAAGGCCATGAGCACGCCGGTCAGCATCCCCATCGGCAACACGTAGGGGATGAGCCCAGGGACCAGCAAGCCGACCAACTCAAGGCCTTCCACGGGCGTGACGCGCCCCGCGGCGATGGCGCTGGCGACCTGGCTGAGCACGTTGCCGGCCGCCATCACGAAGACGAACGCGCCCGTGGCCACGCCGCTGGCGATGGCGGTCTCGGACAAGACATGGCGATCCAGGATGCGCACGGGTTCATCCAAACCCACCGCCGGAAATTATCCAACGACAAACCCTCAGGGCGCCGGCTTCTGGTCGAGGTTGGCTGGTAAGGCGCCGCCCCAGATCGGTTCGAGCTCGGTCGACTTCACCCAACCCCCTTTGCCGTCGGCGGCCATGACGTAAGTATGGCCGTTGAAGCGACGGCCGGTGCGGAGGACGTCGCCTTCCGCGGTGCCGTTCAGGGTTTCGCCGAGGACGGTCGGGGTCAGCTTGACGACGACATCGGGTCGCCGCACGACGGCGCGGCTCGCCAAGGTGTAGGCGCCGTAGAGCCCGGGGATGCTCAGCGCGAACACGGTGGCGCTGGTGATGAGGATACGTTGGGCCCAGTCCCCGGCCGGTTGGCGACGGAGCTTCGGCACGAGGACGGCGAGGAGGGTGCCCCAGAAACCGAGTACCCCAAGGATGAGCCAGAGGTCCGCACCGAGGAAAGCGGCGTAGTTTTCGGACCAGGTCTGCGTGGGGCGGTCGGCGCCGCCGGCCCCTTGGGCATGCTTGATGCCGGCCGCAGCGACGGGGTGCCGGGGGCTCAACAGCAGGGCGCGTTCCCAGCAGACCATCGCGCGGCCCTTATGCCCGAGCTTCCATTCCGCGTTGCCGATCGCGGCCAACAGGTCGGCCGTCACGCCATCGTGCTCGGCTTGGGCGCGCCACGCCTGCAGGGCGCCGACGTAATCGCCGCGTTCATAGGCGGCTTCGCCGCTGTCCGCGGACAGCGTGGCCGTGGCGCCCAAGAGCCAGAGGGCGAGGAGTTGCCAGGTGCGGCTCATAGTTGGGCCTCCAAGGTGTTGAGCATGGCCTGCAGTTGCGCGTCTTCGGAAAGCGTCTGGCGGTTATCCTTGGCGCCGTATTTTTCCCCGTCGGCGACGAGGAAGACCGCGGTCACCAGCGCGGCGTTGGCCGCCGGCAGGGCGCGGAGGATGTCGCTTTGCGTGAGCGCGAGCGGCTCGGCCTGCAGCAGCGGGGCGGCGCCGGCGCGGAGGCCTTGGGCCATCGCGCGGGCGTAGGCGGCGTAGTCTTGGCGGCGCAGGGCGTCTTGGGCGGCGACGCGGGCGAGGCGGAGCTCACGGCGTGCCCGACGACGGATGAGGATCTCCGGGTGGGCGGCGAGGTAGCCCACGACGCTGACGACGGTGGTCGTCAGGAGCAGGGTCGCCAGCAGCACGCTGTTGGAAAACCAGAACGGCTTGGAAGCGGCGAGGGGTTCGATCTGGCGCACACCCTTTTCGCCGGCGGCGACCGCCGGGGAGAGCAGGCCAGTCACGGTTTTCGCGGCGGGTGTGCCGACCTTGGCGGACGGGTCGATCGTCACCAACTCGACCTTGGCGGGGGCGTTGCCGCTCACCTTGACGGAGACCGAGATGAATTCCACTTCCTCGAACTTCTTGGTGTCGGGGTTGAACGTGGAGAAACGGACGGCCGGGGTCTTGAGCTCGCCGGGCAGGCGCGGCACCAGCGTGTAGACGAAGGTGCGGCGGTCTTCGGTGCGGCGTTGGCGCTTTTCGGAAGTCGGCGCGACATCCCACGTGTCCGAGCCGGGAATCTCCGGCGCGATGATGCGGTCCAGGTTGCCTTCACCGACCAGGGTGAGCTTCAGTTTGATGGGCTCGCCGACTTCGGGGAAGCGGTTGGAGACGTCGGGCGGGGTCACCTCCAGCTTGCCGATGGAGCCACCCCAGTCGGCGGGCCGACCGGTCTCCGGGACGTGTTCCACCGTCAGGCGGCGCCGGAAATTGAAGGGTCGGTCGCGGCCCGAGGTGTTGAAGGAGCTGATGCGGTCGCCGGTGTTCACGAGCATGACGCCGGAAAGGTTGAACTCGCCTTGCCCAGCGCGGATCGGCGTGAGCTCGAAGGTCTTCGTCAGGCCATGCCCATCCTGCAGCGGTTGGGTGAAGGACGAGCCTTCGGTCTGGAAGGTGAAGCCCTCCGCTTCGCACTCGAGTCCGAAGGTGCCCGTCACGGTCTCCTGTTCGCTGCCGCGCATGACCACGCTCCCGGCGATCTTTTCGCCGACGTAGAAGGTGCGGTCCGGCAGGACGAGCTCGGCGCGCGCGCGGCCTTCCTTGCGGTAGCCGGTCTTGCTGCTGACGATGAGCGTGATGTCCGGCACGGTCACCATCTGCGAAGGGAAACGGGCGTTGAAGGCGGGCAGGACGTAATTGCCTTCTTCTTCCGGGGCGACGCCCGAGAAGTTCAGCGTGGCCTCGGTGGCGTTGGCGCGGAAGACCTGTCCCCTGAAGCGGAGGGCCATGCCGCGTGGCGGCTTGATTTCCTTGCCGACCTGGTTGGCCGGGCCCAGGACGTCGTCGGACTCGATGCGGACCTGCAGGCGGAAGGGTTGGCCGGGGCCGCAGACCGGCGGCGTGATTTCCCACGTGACGTGGTTTTCGGCGCGGACGAGGGTGGCCGCGAGGCAGGCGAGGAGGCAGAGGATGACGGCGCGCATCTCAGTAGTCCTTCTTCTTCGCATCGCTCGAAGGTTTGTTGCCGCCGGGGCCGTTGCCGGGTTGGTCGCTCGTCGGCATCTTGCGGCCGAATTCGCCCTTCAGGCTCTCGAGCGAATTGCGGGCCTCCTGCTCCGACATGCGCTTCTCCTGGCCTTCGCGGGGGTCGGTCTTGCCGCCCTTGCCGTTCTTGGGCTTCTGCATGCCTTCGGGCAGGAAGTTCTCGTCGTCGTCGCCTTCGCCTTCCGCGTTCTGCGGGAGCTTGTCGGGCGGGATGCGCTTGGCCAGCTCGCGGATGACGTCGCGCAGCTCTTCCTGTTTCTTGCGTTGGTCGGCGATGGTCTCCTCGAGCGCGAGGGTCTCCTTCTTCAAGGCGCGGAGGAGCTCCTCGATGGCTTCCGCGTTCTGGAGCGACGGCTGGTCCTGGGTGTCGAGCTCGTGGGCGCTGCGGAAGTCGCCGACGGAGCGAATCCAAGTGGCGATGACGCCGGCCCGCTTGGCGACCATGGCTTCCTCCTTGGGGATGAGCTTCTTGACCGTGCGGTAGGTGCTGATGCCACCGCCGAGGGCGGACACCGCCGGCACGTAGTCGGGCTCCTTGCCCGCGGCCTTGGCCTTGTCGATGATCTCGATCTGGTCCTTCATGTCCGAGATGTCCGCATCGGCGGCCTCGATGTAGGAACGGGCGATGGAAAGTTCGGTCACGTCACCGTCCCGCGGTTATGGAGTTCGCGGGCGTCGAGGAGGGCGAGTTCGTCGGGGGCCTTGTCAGCGGCGAGCGCCGTGGCGGCGATGAGAAGCAGGGGGAGCAACGGTTTCATCGGGGGGACGAGCGGCGGGTGGACAGGAGCGATTCGAGTACGAGCAAGGCGAGGGCCAGCGACAGGAACCATTCCTCGCGCGGCACGCCCCGGCGGGTCGCGCCGGTGCCATCGGTGCCGGCTTGGATCGCGAGGCGGAGGGCTTCCATGCCTTCGCCAGCTTGGCCGAGGCGGACGAACCGTCCGCTGGTAGCCTCGGCGACCTTGGTCAGTGTCTCTTCGTCGAGGCGGCTGCGGATTTCTTCGCCGCTGGCGTCTTTGAGCGTGTCGGGCGAGCCGAGCGCGCTGATGACGGTGATGGGGCCGCCGGAGGGGGTGCCGACGCCGATGCAGTGCACGACCAGGCCTTCGCGGGCGAGCTTCTTGGCCGCATCGATGCCGCCGGCCTCGAGGTCTTCGCCGTCGGTGAGCATGAGCACGAGCTTCCGGTTGCGGTTCTTGGCGAACGCCTCTTCCGCCTCCTCCAGCGCGCGACCGATGTCCGTGCCGGGTACCTGGATGCTCGTCGTGTCCGTTTCTTGCAGAGTTCGGAAGAAGGCGTCGTAGTCGCGGGTCAAGGGGCACTGCAGGAAGGCTTGGCCGGAGAAGGCCACCAGGCCGACGCTGCCGGTGCCCTTGCGGCGCACGAAATTTGCGATGGAGGCCTTGGCGCGCTCCAGGCGGTTGGGCCGCATGTCCGCGACGAGCATCGACTTCGACACATCGAGCACGAAGACGACGTCTTCGGTCGTGGCGCGTTGCTCGGTGATCTCCACGCCCCAGCGCGGGCCGGCGAGGGCGATGCCGATGAGGGCGATGGCGGCGGTGACCGCAAGGTCCTTGCTCAGCCGGCGGGTGGTCGAGTAGCCGGCGGTGAGGCGGCCGAGCAGGCGTTCCGCCGCGAAGGAGGCAAGGCCGCGGCGTCGGCGGTGTTCCGTCCAGCGGAGCCCGGCGAAACCGGCCAGCGCGACGAA
Source organism: Verrucomicrobiota bacterium (assembly GCA_009924965.1). GTDB lineage: Bacteria > Verrucomicrobiota > Verrucomicrobiia > Opitutales > UBA953 > UBA953. The sequence goes on along the minus strand of RFQN01000024.1, from coordinate 3,743 downwards.
GGCGGCGATGGCGAGCAGGCCTGGCGTCTCAAAATGGAAGTCGGCGAAGTCCATCGGTCAAGGAGCGCGCGGGCGGTACAAGCCCAGGAGGAGTTCGGCGAGGAGCAGGGCGAAGGCCGCCACGATCCAGGCGTAGCGGTGGCTCTCGTAGGTGACGCTCTCGCGGATCTTCACCTCGGTGCGTTCGAGACGGTTGATTTCCTCGTAGACGCGGGACAGCTCGTCCTTGTCCAGCGCCCGGTAGAAGCGGCCGTTGGTCAGCTTGGCCATCTTGTCCAGCATGTCGTAGTTCGCCGGGTTGATGGTCTGCATCGGGATCGTCTTGCCGAAGGGGTCGCGGAGCAGCTGGCCGGTGCGCAGGTCGAACTGCGGGAGCACCGTGGGCTCGTTCTTGCCGAGGCCGACGGTGTACATGCGGATCCCGAGGGCCGCGGCGAGCTCGGCGGAAGGCACCGGCAGGATGGCCTTGCTCATGTTGTCGTCGCCGTCCGTCAGGAGGATGAGCACCTTGGAGTTCTTTCCCTTCAGGTTCTTCATGCGGTCGAGGCCCATGGCCACGCCGTCGCCGATGGCCGTGCCGGCTTCGCGGATGATGCCGATGTGCATGCGGTCGACGCCGCGGCTCACCCAGTCGCGGTTGATGGTGATCGGGCTAAGCAGGTAAGGCTTGCCGGAGAAGACTACTGCGCCGATGCGGTCGTCGGGGCGCTTGGAGATGAACTCCTGGATGACGCTGTGGCTAGCTTGCCAGCGGGTGACTTCTTCCCGCGGCGTGCTCATGTCCAAGGCCATCATCGACCAGGAAAGGTCGATCACGAGCATGATGTCGAGGCCTTCGGTCTCGCGTTCGATCTCCTTGCTCACGGTCCGCGGGCCGGCGATCGCGACGATGAGCGCCGAGGCCGTGGCGAGGCGGAGGAACAGCCGGAGCGAGCCAGCCGCTTCGCGGACGGGCTTGGAGACGGCGCGGAGCAGGCCGACGTCGGGGTAGAGCAAGGCCGCGGCTTGGCCGGACTTCCCGCGCAGCCAAGCGTAGAGCGGCAAGAGGGCGAGCAGCAGCAGCACCCAAGGGTGTTCGAATTCGAAGCCGAGTTCGTTCATGCGCGGGGTGGGGGTGGCGCGGCGAAGGCGCGGCGGGCGGTTTCGACGCGTTGGACGGCTTCGCGGACTTGCGCGATGAGGATGTCCGGCGACGCGGTGGCGCCGGCGAACTTGGCGAGGTCGGCGGTCTGCAGCGCCGTCAGGAGGAGGCTGCGGGCCGGCAGGTAGAGCGGGAGCGTCTCCAGGCGGGCGGCGAGTTCCTGCGTCGAGAGCGCGGTCGGCAGCTGCGCGTCGGTCGCCGCCAGGAACTCACGCAGGCCTTGGGAGACAAGCGCGGCGGCGGTCGGGCCCGTCGCTTGGGCTGCTTGCCGCAAAGTTTCCTCCAAGGTGTGCTGCGCGGAAGTCAGCGGCGGTCGTTGGCGTTGGCGGCGGGCCCACTCGAGGAGCGCAAGCGCGACGACCACGGCGACGCCGCAAGCGAGGGCGCCCCAATAGGATTCGAGCCAGCTGGGCGGGATCGTGGCGCGCGGGCCTTGCAGCACCAGCGGGGTTTCGTCGGCGGCGAGGAAGATCATCGGCGACGGCGGCGACGCTCGAAGAAGCGGCTGAGGGTGGGGGCGACGGCGGCCTCGGCGTCGAGCCGGACGACATCCACGCCGGCGCGGCCGAGGGCGGCGCCGGTTTCGGCGAGGCGGGCTTGGGCGGCGTCGGTGAAGAGGGCGCGGACGGCGGCGGAACTCGTGTCGACCTCGCGGATCTCGCCGGTCTCGGCGTCTTCCAGCGCGACGACGCCGACGTCGGGCAGGACGAATTCGCGTTCGTCGACGAGCTGCACGCAGGCGGTATCGTGGCGGGCGTTGAGTTCGCCCACGGCGGCGGCCATGGCGTCGTCGCCTTCGGGGCCGGCGAGGAAGTCGGAGAGGACGAAGACCATCGCGCGTCGCTTGAGCGCGCGGGCCAGCCGGCGCATCGGCGCGGCGAAGGCGGTGCGCCGGGCGCGCGCCGGGTGTTCAAGGACGTCGCGGATGAGGCGCAGCACATGGCGGCGGCCTTTCTTCGGCGGCACCCACAGTTCCTCGCGGTCCGTGAAGAGCAGCAGCCCGACCTTATCGCCGGCCTTGAGGGCGGAGACGGCGAGCGCGGCGGCCACTTCGGCGGCGCGTTCGCGTAGGGTGACGCGGCCCGAGCCGAAGCCCGCGGAGCCGGAGATGTCGACGGCCAGCACCATCGTGAGCTCGCGCTCCTCGCGGTGCAGGCGGATGAACGGCTTGCCTGTGCGGGCCGTGACGTTCCAGTCGAGCGCGCGGACGTCGTCGCCCGGCACGTACTCACGGAGTTCCTCGAAGTCGGTGCCGCGGCCCTTGTAGCGCGAGAGGTAGGCGCCGACCATCGCGTCGTTGACCATGCGCGCGGCCACGACCTCGACGCGCTGGGCGCGGCGAAGGGTGTCCTGGGCGGAGGTCGGGACGGCGGGGTCCACGGGGCGCGGGCGGCGGGCGGATTAAGGGACCTTCACCGCGTCGAGGACGCGGCGGACGATCGCATCGGCGTCGACGCCTTCGGCGTCCGCTTCATACGTGAGGATGAGGCGGTGACGGAGCACGTCGGGCGCGATGTCCTTGATGTCCTGCGGCGTGACGTGGTCGCGGCCCTGGAGGAAGGCCCAAGCCTTGGCGGCGAGGGTGAGGTTGATGGTCGCGCGCGGGGAGGCGCCGAACTGGACGAGCTTCTTGAGGTCGGGGCCGCCCTCGTGGTGGCCGCGGGTGGCGAGCACGAGCGAGACGATGTAGTCGCGGACGGGGTCGGCGACGTGGATGGCGTCGACGGCCTTGCGGGCGTCGAGGATCTCCTGCTGCGAGATGACCGGGGTGACGTCGAGCTTCGGCGCGGTGGTGGCCATGGCGTCGAGGATCTTGCGTTCCTCGTCGCGGGTCGGGTAGCCGATGTTGAGCTTCAGCATGAAGCGGTCGACCTGGGCTTCGGGGAGCGGGTAGGTGCCTTCCTGGTCGATCGGGTTCTGCGTCGCGAGCACCAGGAACGGCGTGGGCAGCTTGTGCGTCTCGCCGCCGAGCGTGACCTGGCGTTCCTGCATCGCTTCGAGCAAGGCCGACTGCACCTTGGCGGGGGCGCGGTTGATTTCGTCGGCGAGGATGAAGTTCGCGAAGATCGGGCCCTTCTTCACGCTGTATTCGCCCGACTTCGGGTCGTAGATGAGCGTCCCGACGATGTCGGCGGGCAGGAGGTCGGGCGTGAACTGGATGCGCGCGAAGTTCGCCTGGACGGTCTGGGCGAGCGTGCGGACCGAGAGCGTCTTCGCGAGGCCCGGGACGCCCTCGAGCAAGACGTGGCCGTTGCCGAGGAGGCCGATGAGCAGACGGTCGACCAGGTATTGCTGGCCGACGACGACGCGGGCGACCTGTTCACGGACCGGCGGCGTTGATGGTGTTGGACATGGGGGTGGGGTTGAAAAAGGGTGGGGCAGCGCAAAACCGCGCTTAGCGGTTCTCCGCTCTCGACTGACCTGTCAGCGTCCGGGGGACCCGGATTCGTCTACCTACTTAGCAAGAGCTTTGGGACTTCACAACCGCTGCTTTAATAAAGGCCGCAAAAAGAGGGTGGGGGCGGTTCGGCTTCGACTGGAACTCCGGATGGTACTGGACCCCGACCATGAAGGGGTGGTCTTTGACCTCGACGATCTCGAC
>RFQN01000230.1 GCA_009924965.1 Verrucomicrobiota bacterium | reverse complement strand
GCGGGCGATGGAGCGTGGCGAGCCAGCGCGACCAGCGCTGATGGTTGGCCGCGCCCGGTTCGAGCACGGCCAACGCTTCCACGCGCCCGGCTTTGATTTCATGCGTCGAACGGACGAGGCCGAGCCGCCAGGCCATCGTCCGGGTCTCGCGTTCGTCCGTCTCCGCGAGCTGCGCCGCGGTTTCGCCGTCTTCGTTCTTCGTCCTGCGGAGTTCGGGTTCCCACGCGTGGCCATGGGCTGCGTCTAAGATCACCTTGGTCGAGCTGGGTTGACCGAAGCGGATGGAGGCATGGAGGGCGTTCTCCCCGTGCAGGCTGGCCAGCATGGTCTCCGCCGGGCGTCCGTTGGTCCGCTGCAGCAAGGCCTGCAGGGCTTGGGTGCGACCGAGTGCCGCCGCCAGGTATTGCGCGTTACCGATTTCGGGGTCCTCGGGGTCGATCCGTTGGAGGGCCGGCAGGTCGCTGCGACGCACGGCCTCATGGATGGGTTCGGTCAGTTGGATAGAGCCGGACTTTCCTTGGTCACTCTTTTCTCGCGCGAACTCGCTGATCCAATGCGTGAGCGGCGCGATGGTCGCTGCCGCCAAGAGGAAGGGAAGGAAGAGGCGCCGCAGCCGACGCTTCATCATGCCGGAGGTTCCGTCGCGCCGCAGGACCATCGCCGTGAAATAACCCGCGAGCACGAAGAAGAGCTCCATTCGCCAGCCATGGATGAACGCCCAGATCGCCGTCAGCAGGAAGCTTTCGTTGCGGTCATGGACCACCCAGTAAGGGCCCATGAACGCCATGCAGGCGTGCAGGACGATGCCTAGCAGCATCGCGAAGCCACGGAGGGCGTCGTAGTCGTGCCGACGTTCGTCCGGCAGGCTGGGAGGGAGCGACGACACCGGGCTTAGCGGTCGGCCGGCTTTTCAAGCTTCGCGATGAGTCGTTCCAGGGCCGCTTTAGTCGCGGCGTTCTTCATGCTGGCCGCCGCAGTTTTCAGGGCGGGAAGGTCTTCCGGCCGCGCCAACTTGAGCAAGGCCTTCTGGGCTTCGAGCCGCAGGGCTTCTTCGGCTAGCAGCGTACAGAGGCTCGGGCTCACGGCGCGGTTGTTGCGGGCGATCGCGGCCTTGATCAGCGCGGTCCGTCCGGCGAGGTCGAGCTTCGCGTCGAGGATGCCGGCGTTGAAGGCGTCGGTCACGCCTGGCCCGGAGGTCTTGGCGAGGGCGGCGATGACGTTCTCGTTCAGGGATTCGTCGCGGGCGAGTTCGGCGAGGATGGGCACGGCCTTCGCACCGCCGATCTCCGCCAAGGCCAGCGCTGCTTCGGCGCGCAGCGGGGAATCCTTCTGCCCGGCGAGGGCCGCGACCTGCGGTGCCGTTGTCGTCGCCTTGGCTTCCGCCAAGGCCGCCAGGAGCAGGCGGGCGGTTTCCAGGTCGACCTTGCCGAGCACGCCGCCGATTTGTCCGGCCAACGGCGCGGCAGGTTCGTCGACGAGGCGTTCGCGCAGGTCGTCGACGGCGGCCCGGCGGACCTCCGCGGCCGGATCCGTCAGCGCGGCCAGGGCTTGGGCTTTGCCCTGACGAAAGGCCTTCAAGGCATCCGTGTACTTGGCGTGGTCGAGCGGGGCGGTCTCCGCGGCGCTGGCGAAGGCGACCGAGAGTAGGAGGACGGGAAGGAAGCGCATGGGGCGTCCCGCGAAGTTATGGCCTAGCCATGGGGAGTAAAGAGCAGGACGGCGCAACGGGCGTTAATCCCCGCGAAAGCGCTCTTTTCGCTTTCTCCCGCTTCTTTCTCCGTCCAACCTCCCCGCATGGCCGATACGCTCCAGACGCTGCGCGAAAGCAAATCCCTCCCGGTGGGTTCCCGTTTCCAGGCCATCTGCGCCATGGGCGAGGTGTCCACCAAGACGGCCAAGACCGGCACGTCCTACCATGAGGTCACCCTCGCTGATGCGACCGACGACTTCAAAGCCCGCGTCTTCAGCGACTCGCCCAATAAGCCGATCCTCCTGTCCCTCAAGCCTGGTTCCATCCTGCGCGTGACCGGCACCGTCGGCGAATACATGGGTCGCCCGGACCTGAAGTTGGAGTCGCTCGCCGCCCTCACCGATGCGGAGAAGTCCGACCCCACGGTGATGGGCCGTCTGACGCCCGTCTCCCAGCACGATCCCTTGAAGATGCGCGCGGATCTGGCCGGCATCATTAGCCGTATCCCGCACGATGGCCTGCGCGCCACGGTGGAGTCCGTCCTCGAGGAGCATGGTGAGCGTTTCTACGAAGCCGTCGCCGCGCTAGGCATGCATCACGCCTACCGCCATGGTTTGCTTGAGCACACGCTCCGCATGGCCAAGTGCGCCGAAGCCCTGCTGCCGCTCTACCCGAAGGTCGACCACTCGCTCGCTGTCGCCGGCACTATCCTGCATGACCTCGGCAAGGTCCAGGAATACTCCCGCCTCGAACCCGGCATGGCCAAGGCCGGCTTCACCCGCGCGGGCAACCTGCATGGCCACCTCGTTCTGGGCGCTTTCATCGTCCGCGCCCACGGCACCAAGGTCGGCCTCGAAGCTTCGCTCCTCGAACGCCTCGAGCACATCCTGCTCTCGCACCACACCCTGCGCGAATACGGCGCCGCCGCCATCCCCTCGACGCCGGAGGCCGTCTTCGTGGCCCGCATCGACGACCTCGACGCCAAGCTCTCCGCCATCGAGGAAGAGCTCCGCAAGGCGCCGCCGGGCGTGGAATTCACGCAGCTGCGCGCGATCGACGGTCAGTTGCTGATCACGCCGCCCAAGACCGGTCGCTGAGCGATGGACGTCGCGGAGCTGGATTTCGACCTGCCTCCGGAACGGATCGCCGCCGAGCCCGCCGCCCGGCGCGATGGCTCGCGCCTATTGGTGGTGCGCCGCGCGACGCGGACGATCGAGCAT
>RFQN01000229.1 GCA_009924965.1 Verrucomicrobiota bacterium | reverse complement strand
CTCAGCCCGAGACCCAGAGATGCCAGGCTTGGACTAATTCCGGCCCGCGGAAAAACCAGAGGGCGCCAGCCAGGGCGAGGCTGGGCACGAAGGGGACATGGCTATCGGTCTCTTTTTTGGTGAAAACCGCGATAACCATGGGGAATTTGAGCAGGACCCCAATCACGGCCCCACCAAAGAGGCAGAACACGGCGCCTTGCCAGCCGCAGAAGGCCCCCACGCCCGCACACAGGATGATGTCCGCTTCCCCCATGGCTTCTTGGCCCATGAGGATGCTGCCGATAGTGCGGACCCACCAGACCAAGGCCGTGCCCACGGCGATGCCGAACAACGAATCGCCGGCGGCATGGAGTCGGTTGACGACTTCCAGCGTCGCGCCGGTTTCGCCGTGCAGCGAGGGGACCAAAATCGAGAAGAGCAGGCCCAGCCCGACCAAGGCCAAGTTCGGCGCATCGGGGACCATCATGTCGTCGAGGTCGCAGCCTGCCAAGACGATGAGCAGGGGCAGGAAGACCGCGGCGATGGCCGCCTTGAGCGGGGGCAGCGTGAGGATGGCCACCGCGAAGAGGACCGCGGTGAGGAGTTCGACGATCGGGTAGCGGATGGAAATGGAGGCTCCGCAGCAACGGGCCTTGCCGCGTAGGGAGAGCCAGCCGAGGAGCGGGAGGTTCAGCCACCAGGGAATCGGTTGCCCGCAGGCGCAACGCGAGGCCGGTGTGACGATGGATTCCTCCTTGGGGAGGCGATGGATGCAGACGTTGAGGAAGCTTCCGATGCAGGCGCCGACGGCCCCGGCACAGACCGCGGAGACGGCAGGGTGGAAGGCGATGAAGATTTGGACTTCGACGAGGGTCATGGGGTCGCAGGGGGCTCGCCGAGGGCGGCGCGCATGGGGGCAGCAGGAGGCATGATGCCTGTCCAGAGCCGGAAGGCGAGCGCTCCTTGCCAGCGGAGCATCGGGCGGCCGTCGCAACCTTCGACGCCGCGGGCCGTCGCGTCGCGCAACAGCTGCGAAGCGTGGGCGCCGTAGGTCGTGTCGAAGACGAACTGCCCAGGACGAAGGAGGTCCGCCGCCAACGGCGAAGCGTCGGTGGGCTTGAGGCCGAGGGTCGTGCAGTTCACGACGACCGCGTCGGACGGCAAGGAGTCGCTGGGGCCGGCCAGCGCCCGCGGGTCGGCCAACGTCGCGACGAGGGCTTCGCCTTTCGCGGTGTCGCGGTTGACGACGCGGAGCTCGCTGCAGCCAGCGGCGAGGCAGGCGGCCGCGACGGCGCGCGCGGCGCCACCCGCGCCGAGCAGGCGGACGGGGCGGCCCGAGACACCGTGGCCGGAGCGTTCACGCAGGGCCTCTAGGAAGCCTTGTCCATCGGTCGTGTGGCCGGCCCAGCCTTGCGGGGTGGGCACGAGCGTGTTCACCGATTCCGCACGGCGGGCTTCCTCCGAGAGCTCCGTCACGAGCGACAGGGCCTGGATCTTGTGCGGTACCGTGAGGTTGAGGCCGGCGAAGTTCAGCTCGCGCAGGCGGCGCAAGGCCTCCGGGAGTTCTGCGGCGGTGATGTGGAGCCGCAGGTAGTGGAGCGACGCCAAGGCCGGGTGGGTCGGACGTAGCGTCGCCAAGGCCGCGTTGTGCATCGCGGGGCTGAGCGAATGCGCGATCGGGTCGCCCAGCACGCCGAGCTGCGGGTGCGGGAACGTGCGCGTGCGGAGGTCCGCCAGCGTCCAGGTGTCAGGCGCGCTCATCGATTTTCTCGAGGGCATGGACGATGCCGAGGAACAGGCGGCTGCTGCGGTCGTCGCCCTGGGCTTCGAACTGCGAGACCAGATTGCGGCAGCAGCGCGCGATCGTCTGGAGCGGGGTCACGGGCAGCAGGAAGGCCTCGTCGGCCGGGAGTTGGTTGTCGAGCAGCAGGAGCTGGACCTCGGACCGCGTGCGGAAGGCGCCGCCTTCGTAGCAGTCGATGTACAGCGGCTCCTTGCCGCGGAAGACGCCCACCATGAATCGGCCCGGTAGGCCGACCGGCTCGACGGGCAGGCCGAGGCGGCGGGCGACCAGCAGGAACACGAGGCAGAGCGAAATCGGGATGCCGCGGCGCTCGGTCAGGACGTGCGACAAGAGCGAAGACTCGGGCGTCGCGAACGATTGCTGTGAGCCGCGGAAGCCTTCTTCGCCGTAGAGCACGCGGCAGAGCAGGCGGCATTTGGCGCGGACGTCCAAGGGCTCTGCGATCAACTCACGGGTCCGGGCGCAGAGTTGATCGAGTTTTTCCCGGTAGGCGCCGTCGGCCAGCTTGGGGTTGTGGATGCGCTCCAGCAGGAGGCAGGCTTCTTCGAGGTCGATGTCCCCGGCCTGAAGGTGTTGGATCAGCGCCTGGGCCGAGGATTCCGGGGTGCGGAGTTCGGTCAGCATGGCTAGGGCGTAGGGTCCGAGTGTTTCGTCGGCGCTGAGCTGCTGGAGCCAGAGGACGCCCTCGGTGCCCGCCGCCTTCACGCCCTTGAGCACGGCTTGGCGGACCACCGGGGAGGGGTCGTCCATGAGCCGTTCGAGGGCGGCCAGCTGCGCGTCACGCGTCATCCGGTTTCTATGGCGGAAAGACCAGCCGGGAGCAATAAGGGACTCCGCTGGTGGGCGTTTCTGCGACATCTCGTCGCGTCCGTGACGGGCTGTCGCGGCCCGACTGCGCCGTCCCGGCGTTAACCCCATATTTATCTTAAGTTTAACGGGGCGAAGGCTTGGAACGCTTTGTGCAGCAGAGGGGGCAACATGAGTTCCCCCTTCGGCAACCTGACGGATAAGACCAACGAGGCCCTCCAGCTCGCCCAAAGCGAGACGGTGCAGCGGCGCCATACCCAGATCGAGCCCGCGCATCTGCTCTTCGCCTTGATGTCCCAAGAGGGTGGGGTGGTCCCGACCATCTTCCGCCGGGCCGGTAAGGACGACAAGGCCTTGGCTTCTGCG
>RFQN01000228.1 GCA_009924965.1 Verrucomicrobiota bacterium | reverse complement strand
GCTTGGCCGTGGCAGGATGCGCGGCTTCTCGGGCTTGGGTTCCGCAACGACCATCTCGGGCGGCGGATCGCGTGTCGGATCCTCTACCCGCTCCCAGTTGAGGTGAACCACCTCGACGTCGTCGTCTGTCTGCATCCCCCCAAATTACACGAGGCGGCCCATGCCGGGAACCCACGTCTTCATGACCGTGCGCCTGCGCGGCGTGTCCTGCGCCTGGTGCGCCAACTGCAAGGGCCTCTGGCGGCCCGGACTGCACTTCCTTCCCCCCTGCATCGAGGTCGCGTGATGACAGACGCCCCGCCCCGCCGTCGCCGTGCGGTCAACCAGCCCGAGGGCAAGACCCACGACGAGATTTACGCCCTCGTCGAGCAGTCGGCCCGGCAGGCGGAACAGGCCTGGCAGGCGTCCACGCAGATCGAGCAGATGCTGAAGGACCTGACCCACGCCATCGGGACCGAGAGCCATGACGAATACGGGCAGCCCGTAGGGACGGGGATTGTGGGCCGGCTGATGCGCCTCGAGCGCGACGTGCAGCGCCGGTTCGCCACGTGGGACGGCTGGGCAAAGACGGCGACCGGGGCGGCCATGGCGGCGACGGTTCTGGGCGGCGTCCTGTGGTGGCTGCTGCACGACAAGCTGGAGGCCCTGCTAAAATGATGAAGTTCATCAAGGACCTGTTCACCGGGCTGGACGGCAAGACCTGGGCGATTGGCCGGGTCTACTCCCTGCCCATGCTGGCGACCGGCCTGGCGGTTCCGATTGCGGCCATCATCAAGGGCGCCCCGCTCGACTTCGCCGCCCTCGGCGTCATGTATGGCGGGCTTGGCGGCGGCGTGATGGCGATGGTCTGGGGGACCAACCCGACCGAGCCGCCGAAGGACCCGCCGAAGGACCCGCTCGCATGAGCCGGTTCTCCATCTGCCTCGACCGCGTCCTGAAGCATGAGGGCGGTTTCGTTGACCACCCCAAGGACCCCGGCGGCGCCACCAACATGGGCGTCACGCAGGCGGTGCTGGCCGAGTTCCTGAAGCGCCCGGTGACGGTGGCCGAGGTCAAGGCCCTGTCGCGCCAGACGGCGGCGGACATCTACCGCTTCCGCTACTGGTCGCCCCTGCTGGCCGAGGGCCTGCCCCCCGGTGTGGATTACATGGTCTTTGACCTCGCCGTGAACTCGGGCGTGGCACGCGCCGTGCGGTTCCTGCAACTGGCCGTGAACGCGGCCCCGGACGGCAGGATGGGTCCGGCGACCCTCGGGGCCGTGGCCAAGGTCGAGCCCCGCGCCCTCGTCCTGACCCTGTCCGAGCGGCGGGAGAACTTCTACCGCGCCCTCAAGACCTTCCCCACCTTCGGGACCGGCTGGATACGCCGCCTGCGCGAGGTGACCAAGGACGCGCTGGAGGACGCCGCATGATCTGGCGGCTGATCCCCTGGCCGGTGCTGGCCGGCCTTGTCCTCGTCCTTGCCCTCGGCGTCCAGAGCGTGCGCGTCGAGCGGCTGAAGCACGACCTGACCCACGCCCGGAAAACGGCCACGGAGGCCCGTCTGGAGGCTGGCCGCTACAAAGCCGCCGCCGACCTCTGCAAGGCCGCCCTGGGCCGCCAGAATGACGCGCTGGACGCCCTGAAGCGGGCCGGGGACCAGAAGCTGGCGCAGGCCGACAAGGCCGCCGCCGATGCTCGGGTTGTCGCGGCCTCCGCCCGCCGCGAGGCCGACGCCCTGCTGAACGCCCGGCTGAAGGGCGCCACCGCCTGTGAGCGCGCCGAGGACGTGCGCCGCCGGTTCCTGGAGGCCCATCCGTGAAGCGCGCCCTGATCGCCTGCCTTGCCCTCGGCGGATGCGCCACGACCGGCGAGACCATTACCGTCAAGGTCCCGGTCCCTGTTCCGTGCGTCTCGGCTGATCTGCCCAAGGCCCCGGCCTATCCCGACACCCTTCCGGCCCTGCGCGCCGCGCCCGACCAGGCCGAGTTCACCCGGCTGCTGGCGGCGGGCTGGCCCCTGCGAGACGCCCGGCTCAAGGCCCTGGAGGCCGCCGTGGACGCCTGCCGAACCCTTCCCCCGAAGTAACCTTGAGGAGGGCGAATGCCCATCCCGTCGATTACCAGAGAAGCCGCCGAGGACCTGATCTCGGCGATTGAGGAAATCATGGGGGAGGGCGTGCCCTATCCCGGAACCAAGGGCGACAACGAAAATCCCGGCGCTGCATTGGTCTTCGCCCAGCGGGAGGTCATTCCCGCCATGACGGTGCGGTCCCGGCTGAAGCGGGCCAAGGAACTCTATGGCCTGGAGCCGCGCCAGTCGGCCTTCCGCCCCGCCAAGGCCCCGCCCCTGTTTGAGGTCGCGGGCCTGCCGTGGGACGGCGAGCCCGACGCCGAGGAGCTGATCGCCAAGCTGGCCATGCAGCATCGGACGCGGTCGGAACACCACCACGCCGCCAAGCTGCGACAGGTGCGGGTGAACATGGACGGCCCCGTCGCTCTTGCGGGCTTCGGCGACCCCCACATCGACGACCCCGGCTGCGCGTGGGGCGACCTCGAACGCGACGTGCGGATCTGCCGCGACACCCCCGGCATCATGGCGGTGAACGTGGGCGACAGCACCAACAACTGGGTCGGCCGGCTGATGCGGCTGTATGCCGATCAGGAAGTGACCTCCAAGCAGGCCCTGACGCTGATCGAATGGCTCATGACGGCCCTGCCCTGGTTGGTCGACCAGACCGGGAACCACGACTGCCACGACATGGAGACCGAGGCCCTGACCCGGCGCGGCTGGATGCGCTTCGACGACATTCGCGAGGACGACCAGGTTCTGACCCTGCGGGCGGATGGCGTGGCCGAGTGGTCCGGCATCCTGGAGCGCATCGACAAGCACAGCGACGAGGAGATGGTCACGATTGACCGCCGCGCCCTGAGCCTGAACGTGACGCCCCGCCATCGCATCCTGCACCGCAAGCGCAACAGCGCGGACGGCG
>RFQN01000227.1 GCA_009924965.1 Verrucomicrobiota bacterium | reverse complement strand
AGCTCGTCGCCACCGCCCAGCAGGAGGCCCTCGCCGTCACGTCCCGTGCCGAGCTGGAGGCCTTCAAGGCGCGCGTGGTCGGCCCCAACGGCTCCCTCACCGCGGTGATGAAGGGGATGGCCACGTTGTCCAAGGAAGAACGCCCGGTCGTGGGCAAGCTCATCAACGAGGCCAAGAAGTCCGTCGAGGAACTGCTCGCCCAATTGCTCCTCAAGGTCGAGGACGCCGAGATCGCCGCCGCGCTCGGCGCCCCGTGGGACGCCACGCTCACCGGCCCCGACGCGCCCGCCGGCTCCCTCCACCCGCTCACGCGCACGCGCGAACGGATCCTCGCGAGCTTCCGCAAGCTGGGCTTCACCGTCGCCGAGGGCCCGGAGATCGAGACGGAGTGGCATTGCTTCGACGCGCTCAACACGCCGGCCGATCACCCGGCCCGCGACATGCAGGACACGCTCTACCTGCCGAAGGCCTTCCGCTCCGCCGACGCCCCGCGCAAGGGCGAAGAGGCCCTCGTGCTCCGCACCCACACGTCCAGCGTCCAGGTCCGCACGATGCTGTCCCGTAAGCCGCCGTTCCGCATCGTGGCCCCGGGCCGTTGCTTCCGCCGCGACGCGGTCGATGCGACGCACTCCGCCAACTTCCACCAGGTCGAGGGTCTCTGGATCGACCGCCATGTGACGCTCGCCGACCTCCGCGGGGTGCTCGATTTCTTCGTGAAGGAGACGTTCGGTCCCGACGCCGAGATCCGCCTGCGTCCGTCGTTCTTCCCGTTCACCGAGCCGTCCTTCGAGATGGACCTGCGCTCGCCCAACCTGGGCCGCCTGTCTAACCGCTGGCTCGAGATCATGGGTTGCGGGCTCGTCGACCCGAAGGTGCTCGAGCTCTGCGGGCTCGATCCCAACGAATTCTCCGGCCTGGCCTTCGGGCTCGGGCTCGAACGCATCGCGATGCTGGTCCACGGCATCGATGACATCCGCCATTTCTACAACAACGACCTGCGCTTCCTGCGCCAGTTCGCCTAAGCCATGAAAGTTTCTTTCCAAGCGCTCTCCCGCCACGTCGACCTCTCCGGGGTCACGCCCGACCGTCTCGCCGAGGTGCTCCCGATGCTGGGGCTCGAGGTGGAGTCGGTCCACACGTTCGGCCTCGCGCCGCTGCCCCTCGTGGTGGTCGGTGAGATCGTGTCCTTCGAGAAGCACCCGTCCGCCGACCGCCTCAGTGTCTGCCGCGTCGACGTGGGCGACGGCCAGCCGCGCCAGATCGTCTGCGGCGCCAAGAACTTCAAGGCCGGCGACCGCGTGCCGGTCGCGCTGCCGGGCACGGTGATGCCGGGTGGTTTCGAGATTAAGGTCTCCAAACTGCGCGATGTGGACTCGGCGGGCATGATGTGCTCGTCCGAAGAACTGGGCCTGGGTAAGGGCGAGGATGGCTTGCTCATCCTGACGCCTCAGAAGCCGGCCCTCGGCACGCCGCTCAATAAGTTGTTCGGTGCGCCCGACACGGTGCTCGAGATTTCCGTCACGCCCAACCGCGGCGATTGCCTGGGTCTCCGCGGGGTCGCCCGCGATGTGGCCGCCGCCCTCAACCTGCCGCTGAAGCCGCTGACGGTGAAGACGGCCGCAGGCCTCGCCGCCGCGCCGTCCGCGCAGGATGCGTTCGGGTTCGTGCGTTCGACTTCCGAGTTCTGTCCTTACTACACGCTGCGCACGCTGAAGAACGTGAAGGTCGGCCCGAGCCCCGATTGGCTCCGCCGCGACCTCGAGGCCGCCGGCCTGCGTCCGATCAACAACGTGGTCGACATCACCAACTGGGTGCTGCTCGAACTGGGCCAGCCGCTCCATGCGTTCGATGCGGCCAAGGTCGCCGGTGGCATCGAAGCGCGTCCCGCCCGCGAGGGTGAGGAGCTCGTCCTGCTCGACGGCAAGAAGGTGAAGCTGGAGACGGGGATCTGCGTCATCGCCGATGCCCAGCGCCCGCTCGTCGTCGCTGGCGTCATGGGTGGCGCCGAGAGCGGCGTGACCAACGCGACCACGACCGTCCTGCTCGAGGCGGCTTGGTTCAAGCCCGGCGAGATCCGCCGCGTCGCCCGTCGTCTTGGAGTGTCCACCGATTCTTCCCACCGCTTCGCCCGCGATGTCGATCCGGCCGGCGTGGAGCTGGCCTCGCGCCTCGCCACGGACTTGCTCATCGAACTCGCCGGCGCCGAAGTGGTCGGCCCCGCCGTCGTCGTCGGCCAGCCGCCGCGCGCCGACGCAACCATCGCGCTGCCGGCCGGCTACGTGGCCGCCAAACTCGGCACGGCCATCGCCGACGCCGACGTGACCAAGGCCTTCCAGCGCCTGGGCTTCACGGTGTCGCCCACCGCGACGGGTTTCTCCGTCCTGGTGCCGTCCTTCCGCTCCGATGTGACGCGTCCGATCGACTTGGTCGAGGAGTTCATCCGCATCCACGGGACCGATAAGGTGCCCGCGGGTCGTCCTATCGCACCGCTGCCGGGCGACGAGGATACGCGTTCGTCCGCCTTCACCCGCGATGTCGCGGGTCGTCTCGCCGGCGCTGGGTTCACGGAGTGCTGCCACTACACGCTGCGCGATGCCGCGGAGGTCGCCCGCACGCTCGGTGAAGCCGCCGCCCCGTTGCTCGCCCTCGAGAACCCGCTCACGGCCGACCAGACGCATGTCCGCGCGTCGCTCGTCCCTGGCCTCGCCGCCGCGCTCGCCCTCAATGTCTCGGTCCACGCCGATCCGCGCGGTCTCTTCGAGGTCGGCGTGGTCTTCCGCCCGCAGGCCGATGGCACGATCCGTGAGTTCCTTGCGGTCGCCTTCGCCGCCCCGGCCGAATCGCTCGTGCGTTCCTGGAAGTCGCGCGAGGCGTTCGACGTCCTCCGCGCGAAGCGCCTGCTGTCCGATGTCGCCACGCTCGCGGGCGTGACGTCCGCGCGTCTGTCCTTCGGGGTCGCCAGCGGCGGTCTCT
>RFQN01000226.1 GCA_009924965.1 Verrucomicrobiota bacterium | reverse complement strand
CGCCGAAGGCCGCAAGACCATCGGCAACGGCCACGGCGAAATCGCCGTCGACTCCGCCGGCCTCATCTACGTCAGCGTGCAGGAGAAGGACGCCGGCCTCCAGGTCTACGACCAGACCGGCAAGTTCGTGAAGGCCCTCAAGCTGCCCAACTCCCTCCACGGCTTCGTCATCCGCAAGACCGACGAAGGCGAGTTCATCTTCGCCGCCGTCCTCAACGAGCAGCGCTTCATCAAGTGCAAGCTCGACGGCACCATCGTGCTGGAGATCAAGCCCGACGACTTCCCCGCCGCCCAAGGCAAGACCAAGGACGGCAAGAACGCCCTCAAGCTGACCAACTGCGACGTGGCCGCCAACGGCGACATCTACATCGTCGACGGCTACGGCAAGAGCTGGATCTTCCAGTTCGATAAGGCGGGCAAGTTCAAGCAGGTCTTCGGCGGCCCCACCCAGAAGGTGAACGACAAGGCCTTCGCCAACACCCACAAGGTCTTCGTCGACAACCGCTACTCGCCGGCCCGCCTGCTCTGCCTCGACCGCGGCAACAACCGCATGTTCCACCTCGACCTCGACGGCACCCACCCGCAGATGATCGCCGACAAGGGCCTGCGCAACCCGTCGTCCGCCTCGTTCCATGGCGACCTGATGTGCGTCGCCGAGATCGCCGGCCGCGTGTCCGTCTGGGACAAGGACGGCAAGATGGTCGCCGAGCTCGGCGCCAACGACACCAAGGGCCAGACCAACACCCCCGGCGTGAAGCCCGAGGCCTGGCGCACCGGCATCGTGACCTCGCCCCACGGCATCACCTTCGACGGCAAGGGTAATATCCTCGAGACCGAGTGGAACCAGTTCGGTCGCGTGCTCCGCTGGGACGTCAAGTGATCCGCGGCCTGCGCCAAGCCTGCCTGCTAGGGGGAGCCTTGTGGCTCCCCCTGTTTGCGTCCGCCCATAACGGCGAATGGCTGCTGGCGAAGTGCACCGTCGGGGCGAACAACCGCGTGACGGTGCGGATCACCGCCGATGCGGAAGCCAACCCGCGCATCAAGACCCAGGAGGACCTCGTTCGCGAGACCAAGGGCCTGCTGCTGGTGCATGACGGCAAAGCGAACACGGACTTCCTGACCACGGCGAACCAGGTCGAGCTCGGGGTCGACGACCACCTCGATCCCGCCGCCCCGCTCGGCCATACGCCCGAGGAGCTGGCGAAGTCCTACACGCTGCTGAAGCTCACCGCCCAGGCCAACGTGATGCCCCGCAAGTTCACGTTCCAGCTGCCCGAAAAAAGCCCGCACACGGTCATCCTCTGGTTGGTGGACGAACGCCTGGAGAACCAGGAGCCACGCTGGGCGATGCTCATCGGCGGAGATGAATCGCCGTTGATTGAGGTGGACCGAACAATCAAGGACGAAGACCCGCCTTGGTGGCAAAGGCGCGGCTGGCGCAGGCTCGTCGTCTACGGCCCCTTGGTTTTGCTCGCCGCCTGGCTGGTCCGCTGGATTACGCGAAGGGTGCTGCCTTGATCAGCCGCAGACGGCGTCGACGAAACCGGCCTTGGCGTCGAAGTGCGGGTTATGCCCGCTCTCCGGCAAGGTGACGAAATCCACCTGCGGGAAATGCGCGCGGATCAGCGGGAGGTCCTCGTCGCGCACATAGCCCGACTTCCCGCCGCGGATGAAGCGCGTGGGCCCGGCCCAGGTTTCATCCGGCCCGACCGGGTTGCCGAGAATCTCGGGGATAGCAGCGGTCAACGCCTCGCGGTTCACCGTCCAGCGCCAACGGCCTTCGGCGTCCTGGCCCAGGTTCGTCAGGATGAACTGGCGCATCCCCCAATCGGCGACCAACGGGGTCAGCAACGTATCCGCGTCCTTGCGCGTCTGGATGGCCGTGAGGTCCAAGGCGCTCATGGCCGCGAACTCAACGCGCACGCGGTCACCATAGGCGCGCGGGGCGATGTCGACGATGGTCAGGCGGGAAACGAGGTCCGGTCGGTCCAGGACGAGCCGCATGGCGGTCTTGCCACCCATGCTATGCCCCATGAGGTGCACCGGGCCGAGCGCTAGTTTCTCCAGCAGCGCCACCACGTCGCTGGCCAAGGCCGCATACCCGCAGTCATCGCCCCACGGCGAAGAGCCATGGTTGCGGAGGTCGGGCGCGAGCACGCGATAGCCGCGCTCCGCCAAGGCCACGCCGGCGGACTGCCAATTACGGGAAGAGCCAAGCAGGCCATGCAGCACGACCAACGGCGGGCCTTCGCCGCCCAGTTCGCGCAGCGCGAGGGTCAACGGGGCGCTCACTGGATGATGCGGCCGGATTGGATCGAGATGCCCGATAGGTTCATCTCGAAGGCCTTCGGATTCGGCGAGGCGGCCAAGGCGGCGGCCTTGCTGACCTTGCCGGAACGAACCAATCGCACCAAGTCCTCGTTGATCGGCCGGGAACCGACGTCCGCCCCGCCTTCCACGAGCTCGGGCACGCGCTCAAACTGGCCATCCGCCAGGAAGCGCTTCGCCAACGGGTCGACGATGAACACCTCCATCGCCGGAAGCACGCCTTGGCCATCGAGGCGCGGTAGGAGCGTTTGTACGAGGACCGCCTTCAGTGACGCCGCAATGGAACGTCGCGCCAGCGAAAGCTGCTCGGGCGGGAAGAACTCAAAGAGCCGCTGGACGGCCTGTTGCGCCGTGCCCGCGTGCAGGGTCGAAAGCACCAAGTGGCCGGTTTCCGCGGCATGCAGCGCCGTCTCGAAGGTCTCCTTATCGCGCATTTCGCCGACCAGGATGACGTCCGGATCTTGGCGCAGAGCCGCGCGCAGACCCATCGGGAAGGACTCCACGTCGATGCCGACCTCGCGTTGGCTGAAGGAGCTGCGTTCGTCCGCGTAGACGTATTCCACGGGATCCTCGAGCGTGATGACGTGCAAGGCCGACGTTTCGTTCACGTGGCGGAGCATCGCGGCCAGGGTCGAGCTCTTGCCGGAACCGGTCGGGCC
>RFQN01000225.1 GCA_009924965.1 Verrucomicrobiota bacterium | reverse complement strand
GCGGTAAGCGGTTGGCGGTTTTACGAACAAGAGGCAAAGAGGGACCGGGAACCGGATATTATGCTGTGGGCATATGCCTCAGCTAATCATCCGGTTTCCGGTCCCCCTTTGAGTGATGCATCGTGGTAGGGCCGAGCATCCCTGCTCGGCCGCGGCCGGCCAAGGATGGCCAGCCCTACCAGGCCGCCGCAGGGCGGCCAAGGGTAGGGGCGTGGCTACGCCGCGCCCTCCGAGGAGGAGTGCACGATGAATCGTGCCCCTACCATGGTTCGCCCTGCGGCGAACGGATGCAGCTCATCCCGCCACCTGCCACCCGAAACAAAGCAACTAGGGCAGCACGCGGTGCTGCCCCTACCTCGAGGCATCGGCTTACCCAACCGCCAACCGCTTACCGCTAACCGCTACTACCTTACGCTCACTTCAACCCCAGCACATCTTCCATTCCGTACAGGCCGGCGGGCTGGCTCTTGAGCCAGCGGGCGGCGCGGACGGCGCCACGCGCGAAGATCTCGCGGTTGGAAGCCTTGTGCGTGAGTTCGAGGCGCTCGCCTTCGGCGGCGAAGAGGACCGTGTGGTCGCCCACGACGTCGCCGCCGCGGATGGCGTGCACGCCGATCTCATCGAGCGGGCGTTCGCCGACCAGGCCGTCGCGGCCGTGCTTGAGCGCTTCCTTGGCGAGCTTGCGCTCTTCGAGGAGGATCTTGAGGAGCGTCTCGGCGGTGCCGGAGGGCGCGTCCTTCTTGAGGCGGTGGTGCATCTCGAGCACCTCGACGTCCCAGCGGCCGGCGTCGGCGAGCGAGCGGGCGGCCTGGCGGACGAGGGCGTTGAGCAGCGTGACGCCGACGGAGTAGTTGCCGGCCCAGACGACCGGGAGGCCCTTGATGGTGGCGGTGATCGCGGCCTTCTCTTCGGCGGTGTGGCCGGTGGTGCCGATCACGAGCGGCTTCTTGTGCCGGGCGCAGAGCTGCGCGACGGCGAGGGTCGCGGAGTGGAAGGAGAAGTCGATGACCACGTCGGCCGCGCCGATGTGCGCGGCGAGGTCGTCGCCCTGGTCGACGCCGGCGGCGATGACGGCCTTCTCGGACGCGGCCACGTTGGCGATGGCGAGGCCCATGCGGCCCTTGGCGCCATTGAGGAGGATGCGGATTGGCTGGCTCATCGGAGGGAGGCGAGGGTGGCGTCGGCGACCTTCTCGACGAGGAGGCGGTTGGCCTCGGACATCTCGCAGAGGGGCAGGCGGACTTCGTCGGAACGGAGGATGCCGGCGCGCATCATGCAATGCTTCACGGGCACCGGGTTGGGTTCGACGAAGAGGGTCTTGAAGATGTCGGCCAGCTGGTCGTGCAGCACCTTGGCTTCGGCGAACTGCTTCGTGCGCGCGAGTTTGGCGAGCTTGGCCACCGGGCCGGGGATGAGGTTCGAGGCGACGGAGATGATGCCCTGGCCGCCGACTTCGGCGAAGGGCAGGGTCAGGGAGTCGTCGCCGCTGAGGACGATGAATTCCGGGTCGGACTCGCGCACGAGGCGCGCGGCCTTGTCGACCTGGCCGCCGGCTTCCTTGATGCCGATGATGTTGCGGTGCTTCTGGCGGAGGCGGACGACGGTCTCGACGGTGATCTCGATGCCGCAGCGGCCCGGGATCGAGTAGAGCATGATCGGCTTGGCCGTGCATTCCGCGAGCAGCGAGAAGTGGCGGTACAGGCCTTCTTGGCTGGGCTTGTTGTAATACGGGGCGACGAGCAGGAACGCGTCGGCGCCAGCCTGGTCGGCCCGCTTGGTCAGGTCGAGGGCTTCGGTCGTGGCGTTGGAGCCCGTGCCGGCCATGACCGGGACGCGGCCCGCGGCGTACTCGACCGTCTTCTCGATGACTTCGATGTGCTCATCGTAGTCGAGGGTGGGGGATTCGCCGGTCGTGCCGACGGAGATGAGGCCGTCGATGCCTTCCTTGATCTGGAAATCGACCAACTTTCGCAGGTCAGCCCAAGCCACCTGGCCGTTCAAGAACGGGGTGACGAGGGCGGTGTGGGCGCCGGCGTAGGCCTGAGGGCCGAACGGGCGTCCAGGACGCGAAGAGGTGGAACCAGGAGTGGACATTGAGACGGGTGATGACCGAGAAAACAACCCGCCCCACCCGCAGGTGACAAACCCAAAAACCCGCCGCTCTGGCCCAAAGCCCGCTTAAGGGGCGGGCCCGACGAGGATTCGGTTGTTTTCGCTGTCGGCCACGTAGAGTCGTCCGTCTGGTCCGACCCTTGCCCCGTGGGGCCGGTTGAGCTGGGTGCTCGCCCAATCCTTCCCGAGGGCCGAACCCGCGCGGCCGTTGCCGGCGATGGTCCGGATGGTCTTTTTCGTTGGGTCGAAGAGTCGGAGGCAATGGTTCTCGGTGTCGAGGATGAGCACGTTGCCCTTGGCGTCCATGGTCAGGCCTTTGGGTTTGTTCAGCCGGGCTTCGGCGGCGGGGCCATCTGTGGCCGGTCCGGTCAGGCCGGCCTTGTTGACCACGACCTCTACCTTGCCGTCCTTGATGGCGATGAGCGCGTCCTTGCGGATGAGCAGCGCGTACACGGTACCGTCGGGGCCGACGCACACGCTGCGGACGTAGTCCATCGAGGTCTGCAGCGCATCCGCCCCGTCTTGCGGGAAGCCTGGCTGCCCGTTGCCGGCGAAGGTCGTCACGACCTGAGTGGCGAGGTCGATCCGGCGGATGCGGTGGTTGCCCAGGTCAGCCAAGAGCAGGAATTTCCCGGTCGGGTCGATGACGCCGCCGGAGAGAATGTTGAAGCGAGCCCGGTCGGCGCGTCCGCCATCGCCTGCGAAGCCCGCTTGGCCGGTGCCGGCAAAGGCGGTCGCCGCGTGCGTCTCCGGGTCGAGGCGAACGAGGCGGTGTTGGAAGGTGTCGACGACGTAGAGCGAGCCATCAGGGGCGACGGCGATGTCCGCCGGGCCGTGGTATAGGGCGGGAGCAAGGTCCAAGGCCTTGGCGGGCGCAGGCGGCTCTTG
>RFQN01000224.1 GCA_009924965.1 Verrucomicrobiota bacterium | reverse complement strand
ACGATGCCGAGGCGGGCGCACGCGAGCACGGCGATGGCGAGCTCGGGGACCATCGGCATGTAGACCGCGACGGTGTCGCCCTTGACGAGCCCGAGGCCCTTGAGGACGTTGGCGAAGCGGCAGACCTCGGCGTGGAGCTCGCGGTAGGTGAGGCGGCGGATCTCGGTGGCTTGGCCTTCCTTGGTCGGCTCGCCTTCGAAGACGATGGCGACCTTGTCGCCGAGGCCCTTGGCGATCTGCGCGTCGAGGCAGTTGTAGGCGATGTTCGTCTTGCCGCCGACGAACCACTTGAAGAACGGCTTCTTGGATTCGTCGAGGACCTTGGTCCACGGTTCGAACCAGGTCAGTTCCTTGGCTTCATCGGCCCAGAAGCCTTCCGGGTCGTCGATGGAGCGGCGGTAGAGTTTGTTATAACCGTCCATGCCCTGGACGCGGGCCTTGGACACGAAGTCGGCGGACGGCGGGAAGACCTGCTCGGAAGCGCTGAAGCCCTCGGAGGCGGCCTGCTGAACGTCGGCGATCTCTTCGTTCACCTCGCTCTGGGCTTTGCGGGCCGGGCGCAGGATCAGGTAGATGGCGAACGCCACGAGGATCGCGAGCAGGAGCACGAGCTTAGGGCTCTCGTAGAAGTTGGGATCAAAGGCAGCAAGGGAGGCCATGGTCGGGGAAGGGGGTGCACTATTTGAGTTAGGCGCTCCGAAAAGGACAACCAAAACGCACCCCAGAGGCCTGAAAAAGCCCGCTTTCGCCCGAAATGTTGCAAATCCGCTCAGCCGAGTTCGGCTAGGAGCTCGGCGAAGCCGTCGACCACGCGCACACCGAGGCCTTGCAGGCGATCGCGGTGTTGGTGGCCGTGGGCGACGAGGACGCAATCGACCCCCATGGCCTGGGCGGACTCGGCGTCGTGCGCCGTATCGCCTACATAGACCACGTGGTCGGGGTCTAGGCCGAGGTCGTGGAGGTGGACTCGGGCGCGCTCTTCTTTGCTGCCGGCGTGGATGTCGCTCCCGCCGCAGGTCTTGATGAAGTGGTGCGACAGCGCGTAGTCCTGCAAGGTCGTGAGCAGCAGGCTGCGTTCGTAGGCCGAGAGCACGGAATGCGTCAGGCCGGCCGCGGAGAGTCCGGTCAACAGCTCGCGCGCATGCGGGTGCAGCTGGCACTCGGACTTGCGTGCCTCGTAGGCGGCCATGAAGCGGACCGACATCGCGCGGAAAGAGGTCTCGTCGGGCGTGAACCCGATAGCTTGGTAGACCTTGATCACCGGGAACTGGAAGATTTGCCGATAGCGGATCGGGTCGACCAATGGATGGCCGTCTTCTTGGAGCAGTTGATTCAGCGAGTCGCAGCAGAGCCACGTGTCGTCGAGCAGCGTGCCGTTCCAGTCCCAGACGGCGTGGCGGTAGTCGGTGAGCCGCTTACGCATGGGCGGGGACGAGGCTGAAGGCTTCGATGCTCACGCCTGGGCTCGCGTGCGCGAGGTCGGGTGGACGGTGCGTGACGGGGAAGCCGTCCCACGCCACTGGGGCTTCGCTCCACGCGACCACCTCCGCGGACTGCAGCGGGTAGGGCGCGTGATGGACTTGGCCGCGCAGCAGCTGGCCGTCCTTCTCGGTGAAGAAGTTATAGCGCTCGGCGAGGAAGAACTCGAGCGTACCCGGCGCGGTGACCGTCGGCGTGCCCAAAGGGCGCCAAGCCAGGCGGGCGGTTTCCGTTTCGCCCCGGCGGCGGCAGTCGAGCGTATGCGTGCCGGCCGTGCAACGATGGCGCATCCGCGCGTGCTGGTAGTTAAGCGCGAACTGCGACCGCGCGATTTCCACCGCCGGCCAGCGGTCGCAATCGAGCGACAGGAAGACCACGCCGGGTTCGCCTGAGCCATCGCGCGCGTAGACGCGGACGTTGAGCTCGTTGAAATAGGAGAGCCACGGCAACGGCGGAAGGTAGGCCGGGCGCACCGCGTTCATCTGGAAGCCGACGACGCCGAGATAGGTCGCGTCACCGAAGCAGTCGACCGTCAGCCCGCGCGGCAGGCGGCGTTGGACCTCGGCCGGGTCGACACGCCAATGGAAGAAGCCGAGGTCATCCCACCGCTGGTGCATCACCGCGCGGCGGCCCGGATGTTGCCGGGCGGCGAGGAGACGTTGGGTGGCAGGATCCACGCCGCACTCTCGCCCGCTTTGGCGGGGCGGTCAAGCGAGCCGCCTATTTCGCGGCCCGGAAAGCGGGTTGCGACAAGTCGACCTGGTACAGTACCTGATTATAGTCCCAGCGCGGGGTCGGCTGCTGGTTGTTCGTGAAGGTCGTCACGTAAGTGCCCTCGAAATGGATCACCGGTGAGTCGCCCCGGAAGGCCTCGGGGTGGAGGATCGGGTTGTAGAACGTGTAGTTGTCGTGCGTGGCCACCTTGCGCGCGCCGGTCCAAGGGCCGGTCGGGCTGGGCGCGGACGCGAGCCAGATCTCGCCCAAGAACGAAGAGTCGCCGCCCTTCTGCGTGAACAGCAGCAGCCAACGCTGGCTCCAAGGATGCCACGCCAAGTCCCCGCCATGCGCTTCGACTTTCTTCCCCGCAGGTGTGAGGATGGTGCGGTCGGGAGTCAGGTTTTCCCACGTAGAAGAATCCTTCCACGCCTCGTAGGTCGCAGGGCAACGGAGCGTCGGGAAGGGGTTGCAGTAGAGCAGCCATTCCTTGCCTTGGTCGTCGCGCCAGTGCAGCGCATGGCCATCGGGCACCTTCGGGGCCTTGGGGTGCTCGGCCGACTTCGTCCAAAACGTCAGCACGGGCAGGAATTTCTGGGCGGACCGGTCCCACTCCACGAGGTCCCAGCGGTAGGCCTCCATGTTCCCGCGCACCTTGACGGCGGAGGCCACGAGGTGTTCGCGCCCTTGCGCGTCCTTCAGCGTGGCCGCGCCCCAGATCCAGGTCGGCCCGTCGCCCGGCACGTCGGGCGTGGACCTCGTGCCCGACGGCACGGGGAACCCGCTGGCGAAGCGCCCGGAGTTCTTCAAGACGACCTGCCCCTCCTGCGGCAAGCC
>RFQN01000223.1 GCA_009924965.1 Verrucomicrobiota bacterium | reverse complement strand
AACATGCCGACGCCCGGCACGTCCTCGTGGAGGATGCGCAGCGCGTCGGCGTAGTGGGCGAGGCGCTCCTTCTCGTCGATCGTCGCGCGCGCGGCGTCGATCAGCGCGTCGAACCGGGGATTCGAGTACTTGGCCCAGGAGCTGCCGGTGCGGAACAGCGGGTTGATCACGCCGTCCGCGTCCTGGCAGCCGCAGGACCACAGGCCGGTGGAGATCGAGCCTGCCTCGTCCGGGTTGCCCTGGCGGCGCTTGAGGAAGGTCGGGTGGTCGGTCATGCGGATCGTCACCTTGAGGCCGACCTCCTGCAGCATCTGCTGCAGCGCCTGGACGAGGCGCTGGTCGTAGGCGGGGGAGGTGGTGAAGGGGATCTCCGCGCCCTCGGCGCCGGCTTCCTTGAGTTGACGGAGGTACCAGCGGCGCGCGAAGTCCAGCAGGCGGTGGTCCGACCGACGCGGGACGAGCACGCGGACGCGCCGGCCCTTCGTCGCGGCGGCCACGAGCAGCCGGAAAAGCGCTTGGTCGGGGATGAAGTAAGGGGTGACGATGGTCAGCGAGGTCCGCGCGTTCTCGATGAGCGCGACGTACTTTTCCCAGAGCGGGTCGCTCACGCAGTCGGGCCCAGAGGGGATGACTTCCACCTCCGCTTCGCCCTGTGGGCTCGGTTGGCTGCGGAGCACGTCGGCGAACGCCGCGGGGTCGGCGTCGGTCGCCTGGCACCAGTCCGCGATGAAGACTTGTTCCAGCGCGGCCGCGGCCGGACCCGTCACGCGGAACGAGCAGTCGCGGAAGCGCCGGTTCGAGGGTTCGCGGCCCATGTAGGCGAGGCCGAGGTTCTGGCCACCGAGGATGGCGACCTGACTGTCGAAGAGGGCGAGCTTGCGGTGGTTGCGCCAGTTGGCCGAGCCCTTGCCTTGCATGGGCAGCACCGGATTGAAGCGGGCGACTTGGCCGCCGGCCTTGAGCAAGGGACGGCACAGGCGCGTGGGCGTGCCCCAACTACCGACGGCATCCACGAGCAGCCGCACTTCCACGCCTTCGCGCGCGCGTCGCACCAGTAGGCTGATAATCTCTCGCCCGACGGCGTCCGGGGACAGGATGTAGGTGGAGAGGTGGATGCGGTGCTTCGCAGCGAGGATCTCGGCGTGCAAGGCGGCCAGGGTATCGCCCCCGTCACGGTCGCCGAGCAGGCGGATCGCGTTGCCAGCCGGGCGGATCGGGCCGGCGAGGCGCTGCGCCGCCGCCTTGATCCGTTGCTTGGCTTGCGCCAAGGCGCTGTGCTTACGCCCGCCGAAGAGGAAGAGCACCGTGGCGGTGACGATCGGGAAGAAGATGACCGCCGGCCCCCAGAGCAGCGTGTAGCCCAGCGAGACACGTGCCCCGATGGCGCGCACGATGACGTAGAGGCCCGCGGCGAGACGTAGCCCCACCCAGACGAGCTCGGCGTCGAGCGCGCTCGGGAAGGGATTCGTCCAAGCCAACATGGCGGCACGTTAGCGGGCGCCGCCGGCTTTGGGCACAAAAAAAGACCCCGGTTGCCCGGGGTCTCGTTGGGAGCGCGGGGAGCGCTTAGTTGCCAGCCTTGTCGAGCAGGTCGCCGAGGCTGTTGAAGTCGCCGCTGCCCGAGGAGGACGAGGACGAACCGCCAGCCGACGGAGCCGGAGCGCCGCCCGTGGACGGGCCCTTGATGCGCTCGTAGGAGCTGATTTCGGCCTGCAGGCGCTCGGGGTCGTAGTTCGCGGCCTTGATCGAGAGACCGATGCGACGGTCTTCCTTGTCGATCTTGATGACGCGAGCCGTGACTTCCTGGCCGACCTTGACGACGTCCTTGACGTTCTCGACGCGCTGTTCGGCGAGCTGAGAGACGTGCACGAGGCCGTCGATTTCGTCGGAGAGCTCGATGAAGGCACCGAAGTTGGCCACCTTGGAGACCTTGCCGTTGACGAGGTCGCCGATGCGGTACTTGCGGTCGATTTCGCTCCACGGATCCTGCTGGGTCTGCTTGACGCCGAGCGAGATGCGCTGCTGGTCGACATCCACGTCGAGGACGATGGCTTCGACGTCGTCGCCCTTCTTCATGACTTCGGCCGGGTTGTTGATGCGGCGCGTCCAGCTCATGTCGGACACGTGCACCATGCCGTCGATGCCGTCTTCGAGTTCGACGAAGGCACCGTAGTTGGTGAGGTTGCGCACCTTGCCGCGGACGCGAGCGCCCACCGGGTAGCTGTGGCGGACCTTTTCCCACGGATTGGTCTCGAGCTGGCGGATGCCGAGGGAGATCTTCTGCTCCTCCTTGTTGACGTTGAGGATGACGGCGTCGACTTCCTGGCCGACCTTGAGGATGTCGGACGGCTTCTGGACGCGCTTGGTCCAGGATAGCTCGGAGACGTGGACGAGGCCTTCGACGCCGCCCTCGATCTCGATGAACGCGCCGTAAGCCACGAGGTTGACGACCTTGCCGTGGACCTTCTGGCCGACGGGGTAGCGCTTCTCGATGCCTTCCCAAGGATTGGGCTGGGTCTGCTTGAGGCCGAGGGAGACGCGTTCGCGCTCGCGGTCGACTTCGACGACCATGACGGTGATCTCTTCGCCGACCTTGACGACTTCGCTCGGGTGGCCGATGCGGCCCCAGGACATGTCGGTCACGTGCAGCAGGCCGTCGAGACCGTCGAGGTCCACGAACGCGCCGTAGTCGGTGATGTTCTTGACGACGCCGCGACGGACGACGCCGGGCTTGACCTCCTCGAGGAGCTTGCGACGGCTTTCGCCGCGCTGTTCTTCGATGAGTTCGCGACGGGAGACGACGAGGTTCTTCTTCTCCTTGTTGATCTTGATGATCTTGAAGTCGAAGGTCTGGCCCACGAACTGTTCGAGGTTCTTGGGGGGATTGACGTCGATCTGGGAGGAGGGCATGAACGCGTCGACGCCGACGGAGACGATGAGGCCTCCCTTGACGATGGACTTGACGCGGCCCTGGACGATGGAGCCTTCCTGGCAATTGGCTTCGATGCTTTCCCACTTCCGGATCTGGAGG
>RFQN01000222.1 GCA_009924965.1 Verrucomicrobiota bacterium | reverse complement strand
TCATCATCGGCCAAGCCTGCGAGTTCGATTATTCCGGCACCCAGGCGTGCAAGGCCCTCCGCGAGGAAGGCTACCGCGTCATCTTGGTGAACTCGAACCCGGCCACGATCATGACGGACCCCGAGACGGCGGACGTCACCTACGTGGAACCGCTCACGGTCGAATCCGTGGAACGCATCATCGCGAAGGAGAAGCCCGATGCGCTCCTCCCGACGCTCGGCGGCCAGACGGCCCTCAACCTTTCGCTCAAGCTCGCGCGCACGGGCGTCCTCGCCAAGCATGGCGTCGAGCTCATCGGCGCGAAGGAAGACGCCATCGAGCGCGGCGAAGACCGCGAGAAGTTCAAGAAGCTGATGCTCGATATCGGCCTCGACGTCCCGCGCTCGCGCGTCGTCAAGACCCTTGAGGAAGCCCGCGAGACGATCGCGCTCATCGGCGGCGAATTCCCCGTCATCATCCGCCCGTCCTACACCTTGGGCGGCACGGGCGGCGGCATCGCCTACAACCGCGAGGAATACGACCGCATGGCCCAGGCCGGCCTCGACGCCTCGCCGGTCCATGAGGTCCTCATCGAGGAGTGCCTGCTCGGCTGGAAGGAATACGAGATGGAAGTGATGCGCGACCACAAGGACCAGTGCGTCATCATCTGCTCGATCGAGAACTTCGACCCGATGGGCGTCCACACCGGCGACTCCATCACCGTCGCCCCTGCCCTCACGCTGACCGACAAGGAATACCAGCTGATGCGCGACGCTTCGTTCGCCGTCATCCGCGCCGTCGGCGTCGAGACCGGCGGTTCGAACATCCAGTTCTCGGTCAACCCGGCCAATGGCCGCATGATCGTCATCGAGATGAACCCGCGCGTCTCGCGTTCGTCGGCCCTCGCCTCCAAGGCGACCGGCTTCCCGATCGCCAAGATCGCGGCCAAACTCGCCGTCGGCTACTCGCTCGACGAGCTGCAGAACGACATCACCAAATCGACCCCGGCCTGCTTCGAGCCGACCATCGACTACGTCGTCACCAAGATCCCGCGCTTCACGTTCGAGAAGTTCGTCGGCGCCGACACCACGTTGACGTCCGCCATGAAGTCCGTCGGCGAGGCGATGGCCATCGGCCGCACATTCAAGGAATCCTTCCAGAAGGCCCTGCGTTCGCTCGAGATCGGCGCCTGGGGCTTCGGCTGCGGCGGCAAGCATGGCGATGCCTCCTATCCCGACCTCACCGAGATCCGCGCGCGCCTCGCCCGCCCGAATCCGGAGCGTCCGTTCTTCCTGCGCTACGCGCTGCTCGCCGGCCTGACCGAGAAGGAGATCTTCGACCTGTCCAAGATCGACCCATGGTTCCTCCGCCAGCTCCGCCAGATCGTGGACATCGAGCTCGCGCTCAAGGCCGCCGGCAAGTCCGTCGGCGTCGACCTGCTCCGCCAGGCCAAGGAAGCCGGCTTCGCCGACCGCCAGATCGCGCACGCCACCGGCCTCGCCCCGGCGGAGGTCTACGCCAAGCGCAACGCCGCCGGCGTTAAGACGGTCTTCCGACTGGTCGACACCTGCGCCGCCGAATTCGAATCCTTCACGCCGTACTTCTACTCGACCTACGGCGACGAGTCCGAGGTCCGTCCTTCCGCCAAGAAGAAGGTCATGATCCTCGGCGGCGGCCCGAACCGCATCGGCCAAGGCATCGAGTTCGACTACTGCTGCGTCCACGCTTCCTACGCGCTCCGCGCGGCTGGCTACGAGACCGTCATGGTGAACTCCAACCCGGAGACCGTCTCGACCGACTACGACACTTCCGACCGTCTCTACTTCGAGCCGCTGACGCTCGAGGACATCCTGGAGATCTACCGTACTGAGCAGTGCATTGGCGCCATCGTGCAGTTCGGCGGCCAGACCCCGCTCAACCTCGCCGCCGACCTTGAGGCCAACGGCGTCACCGTCGTCGGCACCTCGCCCGCGAGCATCGCGCTCGCCGAGGACCGCCAACTCTTCAAGGACATCCTGATCGAACTGGATATCCGCCAGCCGGTGAACAAGACCGCGCTCTCCGCCGAAGAGGCCTATAAGGCCGCCGAAGAGATTGGCTTCCCCGTCCTGCTCCGCCCGTCCTTCGTGCTGGGCGGCCGCGGTATGTTCATCGTCTACGGCATGGACGAGCTCAAGGCCGTCGTCCGTGAGGCCTTCGACGTCGCGCCCGGCAAGCCGGTGCTCCTCGACAAGTTCCTCGAAGACGCGATCGAACTCGACGTCGACGCCATCTCCGATGGCGAGACCACCGTCATCGGTGGCATGCTCGAACACGTCGAGCACGCGGGCGTGCACTCCGGCGACGCCGGCATGGTGCTGCCGCCGCACACCCTGTCCCCGGCCATCGTCGACGAAGTCCGCCGCATCACGCACGCGCTGGCCAAGCGCCTGAAGGTCGTCGGCCTCATGAACATCCAGTTCGCCATCAAGGACAGCACCGTGTTCATGCTCGAGGTCAACCCGCGCGCCTCGCGCACCATCCCGTTCGTCTCGAAGGCGATCGGCGTGCCCCTCGCCAAGCTCGCCTCGCTCTGCATGCTCGGCGCGAAGCTCAAGGACTTCAAGTTCACCCGCGAGATCCGTCCGCCCTATTGGTCCGTCAAGGAATCCGTCTTCCCGTTCAACCGTTTCCCCGGCGCCCCCGTCGCGCTCTCCCCGGAAATGCGTTCGACCGGCGAAGTCATGGGCGTCGACGACGACCTCGGCATGGCCTACGCCAAGGCCCAGATGGCCGCGCAGCCGGCCTTGCCGACCGCCGGCAACGTCTTCCTCTCCGTCAAGGATCGCGATAAGGACGGCGCCGTCGCCGTGGCCCGCGAACTGGCGACCCTCGGTTTCAACGTCTATTCCACCTGCGGGACGGCCGCGGCCATCGAGGCCGCCGGCGTCAAGGTCACCAAGCTCGGCAAGATCTCCGAAGGCTCGCGCCCCAACGTGCTCGACCTCCTGAAGAACGGCCAGCTCCAGATGATCGTGAACACCGCCGCCGGCATGTTGCCGCGCAAGGACGAGAACGCGATGCGCGCC
>RFQN01000221.1 GCA_009924965.1 Verrucomicrobiota bacterium | reverse complement strand
CCGCCCGCCGCGAAGGCCGCACCCTCGACCACATCCTGCTCCATGGCCCGCCCGGCCTCGGCAAGACGACCTTGGCGATGATCCTCGCCGAAGAGATGGGCCGTCCCATCCGCGTGACCTCCGGTCCCGTGGTCGAAAAGGCCTCCGACCTCGCCGGCCTGCTGACGAGCCTGCAGGAAGGCGAACTGCTGTTCATCGACGAGATCCACCGCATCCCGAAGACGGTCGAGGAGTTCCTGTACTCCGCCATGGAGGACTTCCGCATCGACATCATGATCGACCAAGGCCCCAACGCCCGGAGCGTCCGCCTCGACCTGCCGAAGTTCACGCTGGTCGGCGCCACCACGCGCACCGGCCTCTTGACCGCGCCGCTCCGCAGCCGCTTCACGCTGCAGACCCGCCTCGACTACTACACGCGCGCGCAGTTGCTCACCATCGTCGCGCGCAATGCGAAGCTGCTGAACCTCGACCTCGACCAAGGCGGCGCCGAGGAAGTCGCGCGCCGCGCCCGCGGCACGCCGCGCATCGTCAACAACCTGCTGCGTTTCACGCGCGACTACGCCCTCGAACGCGCCCAAGGCAAGGCCGACGCCGCCATCACCGCCGCCGCGCTCGAGCTCCTGGAGATCGACCAAAACGGGTTGGACGACATGGATCACCGCTTCCTCCGCGCGATGGCCCAGAAGCACAACGGCGGACCGGTCGGCCTCAGCAGCATCGGGGCATCCATCGGCGAAGACGCCCACACGCTCGAAGAGGTGCACGAACCCTTCCTCGTGCAGGAAGGCTACGTGGCCCGCACCCCCCAAGGGCGCGTCCTGACGGATAAAGGCTGGCTGGCCGCCGGCTTGACCCCGCCCAGCCGGGACGCCGGCGCACTCTGACGCTGGACAACGGCGGATTCCGTCCGTTAGGTTGGACGCCACTCCTATGGCAAAACGTTGGGTCATCAAACTCGGCTCCGGCCTGCTCACCCGCCAAGACGGCAAGGTCGACCGCGTCCAGATCGGCCGCATCGCCGACCAGGTCGCCGGCCTGATGCAGAAGGGCATCGAAGTCGTCCTCGTCTCCTCCGGCGCCGTCGCGGCCGGGATGACGGCCATGAACCTCGAGAAGCGGCCCAAGGACGCCCGCGAGCTCCAGGCCTGCGCCACCGTGGGGCAGCCCGAACTGATGTCGGTCTACGGCCGCCACTTCGCCCGCCACGGCCTGCTCGGCTCGCAGATGCTCCTGACCTACTGGGACCTCGACAGCCGGGCCTGCACGCGCAACGCGCGCGCCACCCTCGACCTCCTGCTGAAGCGCAAGCGCTTCGTCCCGATCATCAACGAGAACGACGCCATTGCGGACGAAGAAATCCGCGTGGGCGACAACGACCGCCTCTCCGCGCACGTCGCCGCGCTCGTCGGCGCCGACCTGCTCGTCATCCTTTCGGGGGTCGATGGGCTGATGACGAAGTCCGACGGCACGGGCGACCGCATCCCCAAGGTCAGCAAGATCGACGACGCCATCCGCGGCCTCGCGGGCGGCGCCGGCTCCGAACGCAACGTGGGCGGGATGGTGACCAAGCTGCAGGCCGCCGAAATCGCCGCTGAGGGCGGCGTCGACACGATCATCGCGCACGGCCGCAAGCCCAACGTCCTCCTCCAACTGGCCGCCGGCAAGAAGCTCGGGACCCGTTTCTCCCTGCGATGAGCGACCTGCTGGCACGCGTGACCGCCCTGGCCCGCGCGGCCAAGGCCGCCTCCCGCGCCGTGGCCCTGTCGACGACGGCCACGCGCGACCTCGCCTTGCGCGCCGCGGCCCAAGCGCTGCGCGCCGCCGAACCGGCCATCCTCGCCGCCAACGCCCAAGACCTTGCGGCCGCCCAAGCCAAAGGCCTGACCGCGGCGATGACCGACCGTCTCCGCCTCGACCACGGACGCCTGGAGGCCATCGCCGTCGCTTGCGAAGACGTGGCCAAGTTGCCCGACCCGGTCGGCGAAGTGACCGAAGCCTGGGATCGTCCGAACGGCCTGAAGATCGTGCGCCGCCGCGTGCCCATCGGGCTCGTCGCCATCATCTTCGAATCGCGCCCCAACGTCACCGTCGACGCCGCGGCGCTTTGCCTCAAGTCCGGCAACGCCTGCATCCTCCGCGGCGGCAGCGAAGCCCTGCACACGAACCTCG
Source organism: Verrucomicrobiota bacterium (assembly GCA_009924965.1). Lineage (GTDB taxonomy): Bacteria > Verrucomicrobiota > Verrucomicrobiia > Opitutales > UBA953 > UBA953. The sequence continues at coordinate 915 of RFQN01000221.1, read as the reverse complement.
CGCTCGCCCAAGCGTTCGCGGCTGGCCTCGCCGCCGCCGGCTTGCCGACCGACGCGGTCTCCCTGCTGCCCTTCACGGACCGCGAAGCCGTCCCGGCCTTGGGTTCCTTGCGCGGCCTCGTCGACATCATCGTCCCGCGCGGCGGCCCCGGCCTCATCGAGGCCGTCGTGAACTCCGCGAAGGTCCCGGTCATCAAGCACGACGCCGGCATCTGCCACATCTACGTCCACGCCGCGGCCGACCTGGCCATGGCCGAGGCGATCATCGTGAACGCGAAGTGCCAACGCCCGAGCGCCTGCAACGCCGCCGAGACGCTGTTGGTGGACGCCGCGGTCGCCGAACGCTTCCTCCCTGCCGTCGGGCGCGCCTTGGCCGCCAAGCAGACCGAGGTCCGCGGCTGCCCGCGCACCTGCGCTCTGCTCCCGACGGCCCGCGCCGCCACGGAGCAAGACTACCGCACGGAGCACCTCGCCCTCGTCCTGAACGTCAAGGTCGTCTCCGGCTTGGCCGAAGCCGTCGCGCACATCGAGTCCTGCGGGTCACACCACTCCGACGCCATCATCACCGCGGAGGAAAGCGTCGCCCGCGCCTTCTTGGCCCAGATCGACAGCGCCTGCGTCTACTGGAACGCCAGCACACGCTTCACCGATGGGGGCGAGTTCGGCTTCGGGGCCGAAGTCGGCATCAGCACCGACCGCCTGCATGCCCGGGGACCCATGGGAATCAGGGAATTAACCACCTGGAAGTTCGAAGTCGTGGGTAACGGCCAGATTCGTGGATAATTGACGAGGTTTTCCGTTTGACAGGTGGGGGTGCAGGGGGCTTTGTTCACCTTCCTTTTGGCTGTCCGGGGTGGTAGCTCAGTTGGTTAGAGCGCCTGCCTGTCACGTAGGAGGTCGCGGGTTCGAGTCCCGT
>RFQN01000023.1 GCA_009924965.1 Verrucomicrobiota bacterium | reverse complement strand
TCGCAGCCAAGCCCCACCAGAGCAAAGCCCCGACCAGCGGTTCGGGCGCACGCTTCAGGCTGGCGCGCGCGAGGGACCACGCCCCGAAGAGCGAAGCCGCCAAGCCGGCGGTGACCGCGGCCGAAAGATGGCCCAAGGCAAAATGGGCGTAGAGGAGGAACCCTTGGGCTACAAGCAAGCCACCGAGGATCGCGGTGCTGACGCGGAACTGGTGCGGGAAGAGCGCGAACTGGGCGCGATGGGCCCGCAGGTAGAGCACGGTTGCGACCAAGGCCATGGCCAAGGTCAGGGACCAGATGTAACGCAGGCCGCTGATGGGCATGACGAACTTATCGATGGCCCATTGCGCGAGGAAGCACTTCGCCAAGATCAAGGCCCAGAGTGCCCCGAGCCGGTCGATGACCACGACTTCCCGGTAAGCGCGCTCCACCGACAAGGACAGTTCCGTGTCGGAGCCCGCGGGCAAAGAGGAAGGCAACGGCGCCATGGCTACCCCTCACCATGAAGGCTTCGGGCGAACCTGCAACCTTCGGTGCCGATTAAACTCCGGCGACCCAGAGGTTGGAACGCTTGATTTCCGCCGCGACGGCCGGGGGCACTTCCTGCTCCCAACCCACATAACCCTGCCGAATGCGCTCCGCCAAGGTCCGCGGCTGGCAGGCCAAGGCCTGCGGGCTCGCCCCGGTGATCGGCACCAAGAAGCCGTTGTTGCGGAGGTGCTCGAAGAGACCGGCCACCTTCGGCCGGACCTGCACATCGGCCGCCGTCACCACCGCGTCCAAGGCGACCTGATAGGTCTCCGGGAAACAAACCAAGCAGGCCACCGGGTCCGAGATCAAACGGCGCAACTGGTCGCCGCGCATCGGATACACCATGACCTGGACGCCATCCTTGAACAGCCGCCCGCAAGCCTCGAGGACGCCGCCTTCGAGATGCGTGTAGTGCTCGGGGTTGAAGAGGTCGACCAGGTTGTTCATACCAGCGATCAGCGTCACGTTCCCGGTCGTATGGAGGCGGAAGTACGCGGGCAGGCGATACCAACCGCGGTGGCGGGTGACCAGCAAGGGGCGACCAACCGCCGCCACCAAGCCGATGCGCGCCACGATCTCCGCTTCAGTGGCGTTCTCCTGGCCGACGCACATCTCGTAGAGGGTGACGGTGTCTGGGCCGGGCGGCTGGGCCTTTTGGGCGCAGCTGATCATGTCCTCGTTGACGAGAGACAAGGGACGGAAGGTGCCGCGCGCAACCAGCACCGATTTCTTATAGAAGAACTCGCCAGCGACGGCGGGCACGCCCCGTTCGTCGAACAGGACCGCATCGGTCAGCCCGAGGCGCACGAGCCGCACCAATGCCCGGCGGTTGTCGAAGTCCGGAAAAGCCGGCCCGCTGAAATGCGCGAAATCCACTTCGACGCGGCCGGCGCCGACGTCCTCGATGAGGGCCTGGACGAACTCGTCGATCGACGAGCGGCGGTGGAGCGCCGCGTGGACGAGGTTCACGCCGACCATGCCCAAGGCATCCTGCTGGCGGCCGGCATCGCGATCCCAGAGGCGCAGGTGCAGGATGACGTCGCTCGGCGCGGCGCCAGGCTCGGCTTGGAAACGCATCCCCATCCAGGAGTGGCCCTGCCCTTTCCCGTCATGCGGGGTGGTGGCCACGGTGTCGGCGAAGGCGAAGAAACGCGTCTGCCCGCCGCGCTCGGCCGCCAAGCGGTCGACCAGCAGGCCGTACTCATGGCCCATCATCTGCTCGAGCCGCTCCCGGGAGACATAACGCTTCGGATGGCCGTAGATCGCGTCGCTCACGCGCATATCGTAGGCGGACATGCTCTTGGCCACCGTGCCCGAAGCGCCACCCGCCTTGAAGAAATGCCGTACGACCTCTTGGCCCGCGCCGATTTCGGCGAAGACCCCGTAGGCCGAGCGGTCGAGGTTGATGGCCAGCGCCTTGCGGGCGGTCACCGCTCCGGGCTGTTCATGAGTAAACTCGGACATATCGAGATGCTAACCTGCCCCCGTGGCGGAAACCAGCGGAAAGGGGTGACGAAATGGCGACTTTGGATTGGCGAAAGCTCGGCAGGCCGGCAGAGTAATCGGCACACCCACCCCGAGCGCCGCTCCCCCTCATCCCATGAAAGAATTCTTCAAATCCGTCCTCGCCTCCGCCATCGGCACGTTCGTCGCCGGGCTCGGCCTTTGCTTCCTGATGTTCGTGCTGATGGTCGGGCTCGTGAGCTCCAGCGGCACCCAGCCCGAATCGACCCCGGTCGTCGTGAAGGCCAAGACCATGGTGGTCATCGGCAATGGCCTCGCGATTAACGACACGCCCGAGCACGGCACGCCTGGCCTAGCGTCCTTGCTCGGCGGCAGCCCGATGCCCGAAGTCGACCTCCTCCGCGCGCTGGAGGCCATCGACCTCGCCGCCAAGGACAATAACGTCGCTGGCCTCCTCATCGCCGGCGACATCGAGGCCGGCATCGTCCAGCTACACGAACTCCGCCAAGCCATCCTCAAGTTCAAGGAATCCAAGAAGCCCGTCATCGGCTGGGTGGAGAACACCTCGCAGCGCGAATACTACCTCACCAGCATTGCGGACAAGATCTACATGCACCCGGCCAGCGAGGTCGAGCTGAAGGGCTTGGCTTCGTACCACATGTATTATGGCGAAACGCTGAAGCTCCTCGGCGTCGGCGTCCAGGTCACCAAGGTCGGCAAGTACAAGTCCGCCGTGGAGCCGTACATCGGCGACAAGATGAGCGACCCCGCCCGCGAGCAGACTGAACTGCTCCTGAATGGTGTCTGGAACAAGCTGCTGACCGACGTCGGCATTTCCCGCAAGGTGACGATCGCCTCGCTCCGTCGGGCGGCCGATTCGGCCGGCATCTACAACGCCGAGAAAGCCAAGTCCCTGAAGTTGATCGACGGCATCCTGCAGCGCGACGAGCTCATCACGGAACTCCGGAAGCTCGGCGTCGGGGCCGACGAGTCGGGCACTTCCTTCCGCCAGATATCCTTGGCCAAGTACGCCCACAAGGTCCAGTTGCCGCACCGCGGCGAGCGCATCGCCATCGTCTACGCCGAAGGCGAGATCGTCGACGGCTGGGGCGGCAACGGCTCCATCGGCGGCGACCGCCTGGCCCGCGACCTGCGTGAGTTGCGCGCCGACCCGCGGCTGCGCGCCGTGGTCCTCCGCGTGAACAGCCCCGGCGGCTCGGCCTTCGCCAGCGGCGTCATCGCCCGCGAAGTCGGCCTGCTCCGCAAGAAGGGCATCCCCGTCGTCGTCTCCATGGGCGACCTCGCGGCCAGCGGCGGCTACTACATCGCCGCGCGCGGGTCCGTGATCATCGCCGACCCGAGCACGATCACCGGCTCCATCGGCGTCTTCGGGCTGCACTTCAACTATCAGGAACTCGCCAAGAAGGTGAACCTCGGCACCGACGGCGTGAAGACGAACCGTTACGCCAACCTCTTCGACATGGACCACGTCGCCACGCCGGAGGAAATGGCCGTGGTGCAGGCGTCGGTGGACGGCGTCTACGAGGACTTCCTCAAGGTCGTCGGCGAAGGCCGCAAGATGGAGCGCGACAGCGTCCATGAAATCGCCCAAGGGCGCGTCTGGCTGGGGCTGAACGCCCGCGAAAAGGGCCTCGTCGACAAGTTCGGCGGGCTGCGCGACGCCATCCTCGAAGCCAAGGAACTGGCCAAGATCAAGGATGCGGAACTCATCCAGGTGCCCTCCCTCCACTCGGGCCGGGAAAACCTGCTCCAGAAGCTGCTCTCCGAAGACGGCAACGAGATGCCGCTCTTCGCCCGGGCGCAGTCCAAGGATCCGGCCCTGCTCTTCCTGAAGAGCCATGCCGAAACGCTGAAGGCCATCCGCTCGCTGAACGACCCGCGCGGCGTCTACCTCTCCTGCCCGTTCCGCGGGGCCGGCCGCTAAGCGGCCTTAAGGCTTCCGCGGGACCTGGGCCTTAGCCTCGGGCATCCACGCCTGCAGCTGCCGGACGCGGGTATCGTCCGCCGGGTGGGTCGAGAAGAATTCCGGCGGCTTGTTGCCACCGGCCTTGGCGAAGCGCTGCCAGAAGGCCGGCGCCGCCTCCGGGTTGTAGCCAGCGCGGGCCATGAAGATCAGGCCGAGGTGATCGGCTTCCGACTCATGCGAACGGCTGAACGGCAACAGCAGGCCGAACTGGCTGCCCAAGCCGAAGCCGGCCATCCAAGCCTGACGGGTCTGGGCGGACTTGTTCTTGGTGGCCTCATCGACGGCCACGGCGCCCATCTGCACCAGGAGGCCTTGCGAGATGCGTTCGCTGCTGTGCTGGCACAGGACGTGCGAGACTTCGTGCCCAAGGATCACCGCGATGTCGTCGTCGGTGCTGGCGTACGGGAACATCCCGACGTTGAAGCCGATCTTGCCGCCCGGCATCGCGAAGGCGTTGGGCGACTTGTCGTCGATGATCGCGAACTGCCACTGATTGGCCGGCGGCAGGACGCCGTTCTTATCCTCCTTACGCGCGACGGCGACGATGCTGAGGCCGATCCGACGCACCTGCGCCAAGCGCGGGTCGTTCGGCACCTTCTTCATCTTGGCGAACTCGCCGGCGGCCATGCTGGCGACCTCCGAGTTGCTGACGAAGTTGAGCTGGGAGCGGCCGGTGCCTGGGACGGTCTCACAACCGACACATGCAAAGGCCAAGGCGAGCAGGAGGAGGAGGCGCATGGGAGTTCGACCCCGCCATTGAAAGCCCGAAGGCTTAGTCGGACGAGTCCGAACCTTCCGCATCAATATAATACTTCTTATTGGCGGGGTCGTAGGAGTCGGTGTAGACCGAGGCCATCCGGATCGACATACGGTTCAGGACGGCCCCGAGGATGGGGACCCCGGTCTCGGCCAGGCGGGCCAAGCAGGAGCCGGCGTTCCGCATGTGGACCAGGTTGAACCGGACGACGTAGATGACCCCATCCACCTTGGGCACCAAGTGCAAGGCGTCGGAGACGGCCCCGATCGGCGGGGAGTCGATGAAGACGCGGTCATAGCGCGTCTTCATCTCGTCCAACATGGCGAGGAACTTGGGGTTATTGATGACCTGCGTCGGGTTGCGGCAGCTCATGCCGACCGGCAGGACGTCGAGCCCGGGCGCCACGTCCCGGACGATGGCCTCGTCCAAGGTCATCTCCCCGTTGAACCAGCGGCTCACGCCGCCGTCGCCCGAGAAGCCGAGGGATGGGCCGACGTTGGGGAGACGGAGGTCGGCGTCGATGACGAGGACGCGTTCGGCGTGCTGGGCAAAGCTGAGGGCCAGGTTGGTGACGACGAAGGTCTTGCCTTCGCCTGGACGCGTCGAGGTCACCAAGAACACCCGGCTGTTCGCCGTGGTAGGGCTGACCTTCATCGCGGAGTAGATCGCCCGGACGGCTTCGGTGGCGACCTTGTCCTTGTCTTGGCGGGCCAGCAAGGCGCGGTCCGGGCCGACCGCTTCCGTGACCTTGGGGACAGTGCCGAGCAACGGCAGGCCGAGGCCCATCTCGACGTCCTTGGCCGACTTCACGCGGTCGTCGAAGGAGCCCATCAGCACGATGAGGCCCAAGCCCACGAGGAGACCTAGTCCCATGCCGGTCAAGGCGTTCAAATAGTAGTTCTTGTTCACCGGGCGGTCGGCGACGGAGGGCATCTCCTGGATCTTGATGGAAGTGCTGGTGCCCGAGGTGGAGGAACGGAGCTTCTGCTCCTCGTAGTTTTGCTTCTGGCGAGCCAGGAACTCCTCTTGGCCGCGGATCTCCTTGTCCACGCGCTCGAGCTCGTTGTTGGCCGCCTGCAGCTGATAGATCTCGTTGTCCTTCCGCTCGAGGTTGGCGACGATGGCGTCGTAGCTGGACTTGGCGTTCTGGACGGAAGCCTGGATGCGGTTGACGGAATTGGCGACGGCCTGGGTCAGTTCCTTCTGGGTCTGCTCGAGCTGGGCGCGCGTCTGGATGAGCGTCGGGTGCTCGTCGGTGTATTTCTTCTCCATCGTGCTGACGAGCACACGGAGCTCGGTCACCTTCGGGCCGAGGGCCGCCACGCGCTCATCCGTGCGCACTTGGGCGATGTCGTAAGGGTCCTTCCCTGCCTGCTTGTACTCGAGGATCAGCTTCCAGATGATCTCCAGCTCGTCGATCTGCTTGCGGGCGTCCTCACGGTTACGGACCAGGACGCCGCGCTCGGTGTTCAGCGTGGTCGTGTCCTTGGCGATGGAAAGCAGCTTCTGGGTTTTGATCAGGTCGCTCCGCTTGTCGGCCAGCTTGCGCAGGCGCTCCTCGATCAGGTCGATCTCGCTGCGCAGCTTTTCCACCAAGGGGTTGGTGATGGTCAGGCGTTCGTCTTCGCTGTTCTTCTGGATGGCCTTGCAGAAGATCCCCGCGACCTGACGGGCCAGGTCGCGGTTCGGGTGGGTGAACTCGACGGTCACGACGAAGGTGGACTTCAGCGGGTTGATGGCGCGCTGGCGGCCGAAGACCTCCTGCTCGGAGAGCGGGCCGCTGAAGATGTTGCCCTGCTGGTAGGGCTCGATGACCCGCTTCTTCTCGTCGATGGTCAGCTGCCGCGAAACGCTTTCGATGATGCTCGTGCTGCGCATCGTCTCGACGGCCGTGTAGAAGTCGTCGTTCGTCGTGATGTTGAAGTTGTTGTTCGCCGCGGTGTTGTTGGCGGTGACGTCCGGAGCCATGCGGAAGACGCGTAGCTTACCGATCGCCCGGTATTCGGGCATCGTCTGGTACGTCAGCACCAAGGCGATGGTAACGCCGACCAAGACGGCCAAGATGAGCCACCAGAAGCGCTCGCGCAGCATCGCGATGTACGCGTAGAGGGGGTTGCCGCCCTCCTTGACGCCGTAACGGCCGTAGCCGCCCTGACCGTAGCCGGCGCCATAGCCGCCGCCGTAGGCCCCGCCGTAGTTGCCGTAATTACCGTAGTTGCCGTATCCACGGCCCCGCGGGGCGGAATCGTCCTGATCGTCCTCAGGCTTCTGGTTTTTGTCGGCCATGGGGTTCAGAATTTGCTGTCGTCGACGTAGATGGCGTCGTCGTCCTCGAGGACGAAGTCCGGCTCGTCGCCCGAGTCGATCTTGCGGACGTCCTTGACGATGGTCACGAGCTTGCCGTCGCGCATGCGCTTGACGGCGACGTCGGAGCGACGGCCGCGGGCCAAGATACCTCCGGCCATGGACAAGGCCTTACCGAGGGTCAGGTTCTCTTCGGGGGGGATGTTCACCGGGCCGGGCTTGCCGACGTAGCCGGACACGTACACGCGGCGCTCCGCGTAAGCGACGATGGTGATGACGACCTGCGGGTCCTTGAAATAACGGCGGAAGCGCTTCGTGATCTCGGCTTGGGCCTCGGTGATGGTCAGGCCGGCGATCGGCACCAGCTGCTTAAGGAACGGGATGTCGATGGTCCCGTCCGGGTTGATGCGACGCTCGATGAGCGTATCGGCCTCGTTGATGACGCCGACCTTGATGAAGTCGCGGGAACGCAGGCAGTAGCTGGACTTCGGGGTGACCTCCGCCGGCTTGGTCGGTTCGGTCGGCTTGGCGGGCTCTTCGGCGCGGGGCTTGCCGACCTGCAAGGTCTCTTCCTTCTCAGCGGCCCAGAGAGGCGCCCAGGCGCAGACGACGAGGCACAGGAGGCCCGGGAAGAGCCGGTGGTACGTTGAACCGAAGGACATGATGGGAAAATGCATGAAAAAGGGCGGACGGTCAACCAGACCCTCCGCCCTTCGTCCAGCCCTAGGTCTTTCGCCTTAGTAGCGGAAGGCGGCCGAGGCCGTGAACGTATTGGCCGTGAAGTTGGCCGAGGGCGCCGCCGGGATCTTGGAATCCGTGAGGCTGTAACCTGCCTGGAGGCTGAGGTGGGAGTTGTACTTATAGTCCGCGCCCAAGGTGTAGACCATCGTGTTGACGCCCGTGGTGCCCGAGAGGACGTCGCTCTTGGTGACGGAGAGGTTCAGGGTCAGGTCCGTGGCGGCATTGAAGTTCGCGCCATAGGTGTAGGTCTTGGAGGCCGTGACGCCACCCGCAGAGGAGGCGGCGGTGTCGCGGGAGAAGGTCAGCGTATGCGTGATCAGCTCGGTCAGCGTGTGGGACAAGGTCACGGAATACGAAGGGTCGCCCGAGCTAGGCTGGGCATCGGTCTTCGAGACGGCGTAACCGACCTTGGCGGTGATGTTCAGCTTGCCGGATTCCGTGGCCTGTCCCTTGGCGGTGAGGCCGTAGAAGTCCTTCACCAATTGCTGGGCGGGCAAAGCGGGGCGCACCGTGGTGCCGGCGGGAGGCGTGGCGGTACCGTTGCCGACTTGCTGGAAGTAAGGCGCCGCGGCGTAGTCCGTGATGTCGTGCTGGTACTTGAAGCCGTAGGTGATCTTTTCACCGGGGGCCTGATAATCGATGGCGACCGGGATGCTCTTGGTGTTCAGCTCCGTCAGCGAATTCGTGTTGTAATTGATGGTGTCCCAGAGCGGGTTCGTCTTCTTGGTCGCGTAGTTGAGGTCGTTCAGGTCGCTGAATGGGAAGCGGAGCTTCGTCGGGTTCAGGTAGTGGTTGTAGGTGTTGATGAAACCGACGTTGACCTTGGTGCGCTCGGTGAGCTGGTAGCCCACGTCGAGGGTGTGGCTGTAGTTGGACTGGCGCACCAGCGTGGCGCCCAGCAGGACGCTGTTCACGCCCTGCGCGGCGAGCTCGTCGTTACGCGCCGTGACGCGGTAGGAAGAGTCGAGCGTGACGGTGAGCGGGCCGCCCGGAGCGAAACGGAGGTTGCCGCTGAGGTTGTCGCGGGAGTCCTCGAGCGAAGCCAAGCTGGCCTTATTGAAGTAAACATAGCCGCGCTTGGCGGAGAGCGTCAGCGAGAGCGGCGAGTCCTTGCCATACTCGAGCGTCAGGCCGGGCGTGAGGGTCCAGGACGTCGAAGCGGTCTTGGTGGCGGCGGAATAGAGGTTGTCAGTGACCTCCAAAGCGACCGCGGAGTCGAAGAAGATGTCCGTGTCGTCCCCGATCTGGATCAGCGGAGAGGTCGGGAAAAGATTGGCGGCCTGCGCGCAGACAGACGTGGAAAGAAGCGCAGCGGCAACGAGGAAGCGGACCTTGGGCATAGGGGTTACGTGGAGAGGCGATGAAACTAAGCCCAAGGGTTGCGGTGCATCAACCCACAAACCAAGCCCAGAAAGCCCTGTAGGTAAAAAAAGACCCCACCACCCGCAAGGGCAGTGAGGTCTTTAAGTACCTAATCTAGAGCAGTTTAGGCGTAATTAGGCTCCGGCAGAGTCCGCGGTCGGGCTGACCTTAATGCGACGATACAGGGGCAAGCCCGTACCGGCCGGCACCAGGTGACCCATGATGACGTTCTCCTTGAAGCCCGTGAGCAAGTCACGCTTGGCCATCGTGGCAGCGTCGGTGAGGACGCGGGTCGTTTCCTGGAAGGAAGCGGCCGAGATGAAGGATTCGGTCTCCAAGGAAGCCTTGGTGATGCCCAGGAGGATCGGCTCGTACTCGGCGATCTGGCCACCGCGCTCATGGATGGAGCGGTTGACCTCGGCCAAGGTGCTGCGGTCGACCTGTTCACCCCAGAGGTAATCGGAGTCGCCCGGCTCGGAGATGCGGACCTTGCGGAGCATGCGCGAGACGATGATCTCGATGTGCTTGTCGTTAATCACGACGCCCTGCGAGCGGTACACCTTCTGAATTTCGGTGATGAGGTAGTCCTGGACGCGCGACTGGCCCAAGATGTCGAGGATGTCGTGCGGGTCGACGGCGCCTTCGGTCAGGCACTGGCCCTGCTTCACCTTTTCGCCGGCGGCGACGATGATGTGCTTGCCGTGCGGGATGAGGTGCTCCTCTTCGCGGCCGATGGAATCCTTGATGACGAGACGCTTCTTGCCGCGGATGGACGGCTGGAATTCGACTTCCCCGTCGATCTTGGCGATCTCGGCGGCGTCCTTCGGGGGACGGGCTTCGAAGAGCTCGGAAATGCGCGGCAGGCCCGCGGTGATGTCCTGCGTCTTGGCGGCCTGGCGAGGGATCTTGGCGAGTTCGCTACCCTGAGCGACGACGTCACCTTCGTCCACGAGGACGCGGGCGCCGGCCGGGATGGAGAACGTGCCGAGGTTCGCGCCCTGGGCGTCGACGATCTGGATCTGCGGGTTCTGCTCGTCGGAGTGCTCGATGACGGACTTGTAGAACGCGTTGTTGGAAGGGTCGCGCTCTTCGTTGTACGTCACGCCCGAGATCATGTCCAGGAGGCGGATGCGGCCCGCGCTGTTCGCGAGGATCGAAGTGTTGTTCGGGTCCCAGGCGGCGATGAGCTCGTCCTTCTTCACGTTCTTCCCGTCCTTCACGTTGATGACCGTACCGGCGAGGATGCGGTATTCTTCGAGCGACTGGTTGGCGTCGTTGACGATGCGGATGGAGCCCGTGCCGTTGACGGCGACGAAGGCGTCCTTAAGCTCGACGGTGTTGAGGTCGACGAAGAGGACACGGCCGGCGTTCTTGGCCTTGATTTCCGGGGTCTTCAGCTGCGCGACGCCACCGATGTGGAACGTACGCATGGTCAGCTGGGTACCCGGCTCACCGATCGACTGGGCGGCGATGATGCCGACCGCGGTGCCGCGCTCGACGATGCGGCCCGTGGACGGGTCGAGGCCGTAGGACTTCGGCGGGATGGCGTTCACCATCATGTGGGTGAGCGGCGAGAGGACCTTGACGCGGTCGATGCCGACCTTCTCGATCTGCTTCGCGATGTCTTCCGTGATCAGTTCGCCGGAGCGGACGATGATCTCGGACGGGTTGAGCGGGTTGAAGACGTCTTCGGACGGGCAGCGGCCCACGATGCGGTCGGCCAGCGGGACGAGGATTTCGTCGCCGTCGTAGATGGTGTTCTTCCACACGCCGTTGGGCATGCGGACGGCCACGCGGTCGACGCCGGCGTCGCGCAGCTTGGCGACGAGGTAACCCGCGTCGGCGGTCTTCAGCGCGGTGTCGGACAGACCCTTACGGGCGCCGTGCGTCGAGATGAAGTACTCGAGGACCGAGAGGCCTTCGCGGAACGAAGACAAGATCGGGCGTTCGATGATTTCGCCGGAAGGCTTGGCCATGAGGCCGCGGGCGCCGCAGAGCTGCTTGACCTGGGCCTTGTTACCACGGGCACCGGAGTCCATCATCGCGTACACCGGGTTGATGATCATGCGGTGGGTGTTGCGCGGGTCGCCCTTGCGGACGCCGGCCACCTTGGCGGATTCGGACAGCGTGTTGTACACGGACTGCGCGATGGTGTTCGTCGCGCCGGACCAGGTGTCGACTACCTTGTTGCGGCGTTCGTCGTTGGTGATCGTGCCGGCTTCGTTCTGGCGCTGGAACTCGCGGACCTTGGCGGTCGCCTGCTTGACGACGTCGTCCTTCTCCTTCGGGTAGATCATGTCGCTCACGCCGATCGAGATGCCGGCGCGGGTCGCGATGCGGAAGCCCGTGTCCTTGAGCGCGTCGAGGACGGGGATGGAGGCCTCGCGGCCGACGGCCTTGTAGGTCTTCAGGATGAGGTCGCCGAGCTGGCCCTTCTTCACGGTTTCGTTGAAGAAGCCGAGTTCGGTGGGCCAGATGGTGTTGAAGATGATGCGGCCGAGCGTGGTGACGATCGTGCGCGAGGTCTTGTCGCCATGGACGGTGTCGCGACCGAAGTCCGGGTTGGCGTAGCGCACCCAGTCATGGAAGTGCAGCGCGCCTTCGGCTTCGGCGTAGTTGGCCTCGTCGACCGAACCGATCACCGGGAGGTGGGCGTTGGCGGCGGGCTTGTTGGCGGGCTCGAGGGTGAGGTAGTACGAACCCAGCACGATGTCCTGCGACGGCGTGAGGATCGGCTTACCGCTCGAGGGCGAGAAGATGTTGTTCGTGGACATCATCAGGAGCTTGCACTCCATGATGGCTTCCAGGGACAGCGGGACGTGCACGGCCATCTGGTCACCGTCGAAGTCCGCGTTGTAAGCGGTACAGACGAGCGGGTGCAGACGGATGGCGTCGCCTTCGATGAGGACCGGCTCGAAAGCCTGGATCGAGAGACGGTGCAGCGTCGGGGCGCGGTTCAGGAACACCGGGTGGCCGCGGGTGACTTCCTCGAGGATGTCCCACACTTCGGGCTTCTTCTGCTCGATGTGCTTGCGGGCGCCGCGGACGGTATGGGCGAGGCCCAGGTCCTTGAGGCGGCGGATGATGAACGGCTCGAAGAGGACGAGGGCCATCTTCTTCGGGAGACCGCACTGGTTGAGCTTGAGCTCGGGACCGATGACGATGACCGAACGGCCGGAGTAGTCGACGCGCTTACCGAGCAGGTTCTGGCGGAAACGGCCATGCTTGCCCTTCAGCATGTCGCTGATGGACTTGAGCTGACGATCGCGGTCCTTGACGGGCTTGCCGTGGCGACCGTTGTCGAGGAGGGCGTCGACCGCTTCCTGGAGCATGCGCATCTCGTTGTGGATGATGACGTCGGGCGTCTTCATCTGGATGAGCTGCTTCAGGCGGTTGTTGCGGTTGATGACGCGACGGTAGAGGTCGTTCAGGTCGGAGGTCGCGAAGCGGCCGCCTTCGAGCGGGACGAGCGGACGGAGGTCCGGAGGGATCACCGGCAGGATCGTCAGGATCATGTGCTCGGGGCGCTTGCCGGAAGCCAGGAAGCCCTGGATGATCTTCATGCGGCGGGCGACCTTCTTCTTGATCTGCTTGGAGCGCGTGGAGCGGAGCTGGTCGCGGAGACCTTCGACGGTCGCGGCGAGGTCCATCTTCTTGAGCAGCTGCTGGAGGGCTTCCGCACCCATGCGGGCCTTGAAGGCGTCAGGTCCATGCTGTTCGACGGCGCGGCGGTAGCTTTCCTCGTCGAGGAGCTCCTTTTCCTGCATGCCGGTCTGGCCCGGGTCGACGACCAGGTACTTCTGGTAGTAGATGACCTGCTCGAGCTGGCGGGTGGTCATGTCGAG
>RFQN01000220.1 GCA_009924965.1 Verrucomicrobiota bacterium | reverse complement strand
TGGCTGACCGGACGCTGGGGTTCGCCGACGAACTGCAGGAACTTCGTCGCGACTGGGATCACCGCGGTGGTTTCGGCGGGCTTTTCGCCGGGGCGGGGCAGGTAGGTCAGTTGACCAGCGCGATCGAGGAACCATTCGCCTGGGGCGTCGAGGAAGCCCGCCAGGTTCTCGATGATGAAGCCCGTGTGATGGTCGAGCGTGTTCCACGGCTTGGTGGGGCCGCCGACGACCGTGATGGTGCCATCCGTGAAGTCGACCGATTCGATGCGGCGACGGGTGTTATCCCACTTATGGTAGAAATTGATGACGGCATCGGAGACCTCCGCCGCGCTGGCCTTCTTGAATAAATCCAAGTCGCGGGCAGCGAGGCGGACCTTCTGGCGGAAAAGCCCAGGGCCGACGGGAGTCTCGTCCTCCAGTTGGCGCACGAAGTGGTAGCCCTCGTTGAACGACTTGGCGCGCGGGGCGCGTTGGCCGCCGACCCAGAGCTGTTGGGCGCGTCCGTCTTTAACCGGGGCCGTCGTGGTCCAGCGGCCGTCGGCGCTGGGGGTGAAGGCCGGGAGCGGCAGGCCGCCATCGAGGATGACTTCCGCCCCGGGAGCGGCGCGGTAGGTGATGATAGCGTTGGCTTCGCCGGAATCTTCGCCCGTGAACGGGATGGCCTCGGTGAGGCGATAGGTCCCAGCGGCGATAGTCACCTGCACCGGCTCCGTGAGCGGACGAGGCCATTGGCGGAGGGCGCGGCGAGCGCCGTTCAAGGTCGCGAAGGGGCCATCGGTGTGCGTGGCATTCGGTTGGGCCAGCTTGCCGGACCAGTCGTCGTTGCCGTGGGGGGCGACGTACAGTTCCAAGGCGCTGAGGACCGGGCTGGCGAGCGTGGCGAACGCCCAAGCGAACATGGCGGGAAGACGCATGAGGGCACGACAATGGCCCGTCTAAAGAGGTTCCCTCAAATCCTTTCTGCGATGTAAAAACGTGTTTCGCCGGCGAAGGCCCGGACGGCGGCGTTTTCGGCCGCCACTTCCGATCGTAACGGGCATTTCCGCACCGCGAAGCCTGCCGCGGTCAGTTCTGCGCGTGTCTCCGCCTCGGTGCTGCTGTGCATGAAGACTGGCGTCGAATCGGTCTCGTGCCAGCGGTCGCCCGGTTGGCCGCCAGGCAAGGTCGGCTCGTGGGCCCAGAGTTCACGGTGCTCGCCGGCGGCGCGGTCGTTGGCCGTGAAGAGGAAGAGGCCGCCTGATTTGAGGACGCGGCGGATTTCCGGCAAGGCTCGGTCGCGGTCAGCTTTGCCGCGCATACACATCAGCCCATTGAAGGCGAAGAGCACGCCGTCGAAGGTCTGGTCCGCGTAGGGGAGGGCGCAAGCATCGGCGACCTCGACGTGGGCGGACCAGGACTCATTTGCTTCCGCGAGGACGCCCTTGGCCATGTCGACCATCGTTGGGGAGAAGTCCGTAATCGTGGTTTTTGCGTAGCCGAGCCGCAGCAGTCCAAGCCCTACGCGGCCAGCCCCGCAGCCGAGTTCCAGCAAGGTGGCGTCGGGGCGCCAGCATTCCTCAATCAACCGACGCTCCGAAGCCCAGAGCCCTACCTGCACCGCCGCACGGGCATAGTGCAGGGCCGTGCCGGGGTGGCGCCAGTGGGCTTGGCGGTCGGTTTCCATGGGGGCGAGGACCACAAGCGAAACTTGCCTTGGACGCAACAGCGGGAACACTCCCCGCATGCTTCGTCTTAGCCTCTTCTTGGCCGCGTTCGCCTTGGCCGCCTGCGACCGCCAGCCGGCGCCGACCCCGGTCGCCGTGACCGAGGAGGCCAGTGTCGACGTCCGTTTTCCCGTGCGCCAAGGGTCGGTGGCTACCCGCCTGCGTTTGGCGGTGACTGATTTGGAAAAGTCCCGCGGGCTCATGGGCACGGCCCAATTGCCCGAAAACGAAGGCATGGCGTTCCTGTATGAGTCCGACACCCAGATGCGTTTCTGGATGAAGGACACCCCGCTGGACCTCGATATCGCGTTCGTTTCCGCGGAAGGCGTCATCTTGGAGGTCAAGACCATGCGGGCGGGCGACACCGAGACCACCACGTCGACCTCGGACAAGGTCCGCTTCACGGTCGAGATGGCGTCGGGTTGGTACGCGCGCGCCGGCGTGAAAGTCGGCGATAAGGTCGACCTCGCGGCGATGCGGGCTGGGCTGACGGCGCGTGGCTTCCAGGCCAAGCGCTACATCCCTTGAGCGTCTAAAGAGACCACCAGAACCACGTCAGGCACGTCGCCAAGCCTAACAGGCTGAGGACGAAGGCTGCGGCGAGGCGTTCGGCACGCGTCGTCAGGAAGAGCTTCACGCGGTCGGCGCCAGTTTGGCGGCGGCTTGGCGAAGGAAGCCCGTGAGGCGCAGCAGGTAGAAGGGCGAAGGCGAGCCTTCGATGGCCGTCAGCGCCTGTTCGGCGGAGGCCACTTCGGCATCGAGCATGCGGAAGCATTCACGCCAGGTCTCGGCGGAGATCGCCTCGCGGGCGGGGCGCCCTTGGCGGAGTTCGGCCAGGATGTCGACTTGGCGACGGTCGCGCTCGAGCAGCATCGGCAAGGTCAGTTTGCCGCTGGCGGCGTCGGTGCCCAGCGTCTTGCCGGCCTTGGCGTCGTCCTGCAGCAGGTCGACGAAGTCATCGTACATCTGGTAGGCGATGCCGAGGTGGAGTCCGAAAGCCGCGCAGGCGTCGATGTGGACCTGCGGGTAACCCGCGACCAGGGCGCCGACGCGGCAGGCCGCCTCGAAGAGCACCGCGGTCTTCATCCGAATCTGGCGTTGGTAGTCGGCGAGGCTGAGGGCGGCGAGGCATGCTCCGCCCCTCATTCAGGTTCTCCGATGATGGTGTCGAGGAGCGGCGTCGACACATAAGGCACGAACCCTTGTGCGCGCTGCCGCCGGTAGAGGTCTTTGAGCCCTGCGGTGTCCGCCGGATCCCAGTAGTCGAGCGTGAAGACCCGGAGCTTGGGATTCGACAGCTTGGCTTGGCGGAGCGCGTTGACCTGCCACGCGGACTGCGACGGGATCGCGCGATACTCCGCGTTCGCCGGGAAGGTCACGCTGTCGA
>RFQN01000219.1 GCA_009924965.1 Verrucomicrobiota bacterium | reverse complement strand
GGCCACGATGGCGCCGGCTTCAAGCTGCAGGGTACCACCGGTGATGCCGACGGCGCTACCGGCCGCCAAGCTACCCGTCGGGGCGATGTCGAGGACGCCGGCGAGGACCGAGGTCGTACCGGTGAAGGTGTTGGCGCCCGAGAGGATCCACTGACCGGCACCCGACTTCACGAGGGAGACCGTGCCGGTGTAGCCGTTGTTCACGTCGGTGATCACCGGCGCGAAGGTGTTGGTGCCGACGTTGGAGCCGGTGAGGGTCAGCGTGCGGTTGCCGCTGAACTGATTGACGGCATTGCCGGTGGCGATGGCCGTCGGGTTCGTCGCGGTGACCGTACCGCCGACCGTCGCGGTCAAGGCCGTGCTGATGGTGATGCTGGCGTTCGCGTTCACGGCCGTGATGGTGGCCCCCGCCGGGATGCCCGTGCCGCTGACCGCCTGACCCACGACGAGGCCGGAGGTGTTACCCGTGGTGATGGTGTTCGTCCCGCTGACGCCGCCCGTCGTCGTGATGGAGATGGGAGCCAAGGTCGGCGAGCCCGTGAAGTTCAGGGTCGCCGTCGAGACCGTGCCCGAGGCGTCCAGGGTCGCGCCCGCCACGCCGAGCGTGAAGAGACGGTTGGTCGAGGTCGAGGTCGCGCCGGTGTACTGGAGGGTAGCGCCGTCGATGAGGATGTCCGCGGCATTCGGAGCGGACGAACCACGTCCGAGCGAGCTGGCCGTGTTGACGTCGTTGAGGCCGGCCACGTTGACCGTCGCACCACCCATCATGGTGGTGATGCCGGTGTAGGTGTTGTTCGTCGTCGTGAAGTTGACGTTGGCGGTCGGGACCACCGGCGCCGTGACGGTGAGGAGGCCGGTGATGCCGCCCGCCATCACCGCGTTGCTCAGGGTGATGCTGCGATTCGGGCTGATGGCCACGACCGTGGTGCCGGCCGGGATGCCCGGACCCGTGACGGTGGCGCCGACCGTGATGTTGCTCGTCTGGGTCGTGATGACCGGGGAGCCGACGGTGAAGCCATAGCTGGCCAAGACATCGGTGCCGCTCGTCAACGTCACGGCCAGGTTCTGGTTCAGGACCAAGCTGGCGTTCTGGTTCAGCGTCTGGATGGTGCCGAGGTAGGTACCGCCGTTCACGCGGAACACGGCCTGGCCGACGGCCATGCCGGAGGTGTTGGTCTGATTGATGGTCGCCTGGCCGGAAGCACCGCCGCCGGTGATCGCGTCCGCCATGCGGATGTTGTTGGTGGCGTTGCTGACGCCGAGGACGCCGATGCCGATCTGGAAGGCTCCGGTGGTGTCGTAGGCGCCGGTGCCACCGACGTTGATCGTGCCCGCGCCGACGAGGGAGAGGGAACGCGGGCCGGCGCTCGTGGTGATGCCACCCAAGAGGTTGAGGGTCGCACCCTGCGAGGCCGAGACGGTCGAAGCGCCACCACCGGACGTGACGGTGACCACGCCGTTCACGGTGTTGTTGCCGGAGATCGAGGCGATATTGCCGTAATTCTGGATCGCCGCGGTCGAGTCGCGGCCGTGACCCGTCATCGAGAAGTTATTGGCGACAGTGATGCCGCCCGACAGCTGGACTTGCGAACTCCAGGCGCCGGTGTTGAAGCTGGAGGTGACCGCGCCGGTACCGAGACCGGTGTTGCTCGTCACCTGGATCATGCCGCCATCGGTGTAGGAGGCCGCGCTGAGGGCCGTGCCGCCGGAGTAGGTGTTGTTGCCGCTGAGGACGAGGAGACCAGCGCCGGTCTTGGTGATCTTGAAACCGCCCGTGACCGGGCCGGAGAAGGTCAAGCTGCTGCCCTTGAGCGTGAAGGTGCGGTCCGCGGTCAGCACGGTGGTGAGGCCGGTGCCGAGGTTGAGCGGGGCGGTGCCACCGAAGGTCAGGTCGTTGTTGAGCGTGTAGTTTGCGGTGGTCGTCAACGTGACCGCGGTGCCCGAGAGGTTGTCGATCGCACCCGTGCTCGTCTGGGTCAGGTTACCGGCGCCCAAGGCGTTCGGGCTTTCCAGGGAGAGGCCGCCAGCCGTGGTGATGTCAACGCCACCGGTGAAGGTGTTGTTGCCCGCCAGGCGGACGAAGTTGGCCGCGGCCGTACCCGTCAGGTTCAGCTTACCAGCGCCGGAGATGACACCGAGGATACCGAAGGTGTTGGAGGTGGAGTCAGCCGAGACCACGTCGCCGGTGGTGAGGCCCAGGGTAAAGGCGCCCGACCAGGTCTGCGTGCCGCCACCGAGGCTCTTGATGGTCGAACCATTGAGCAGCGAGACCGGCGCGAGGATGTTACGGTTACCGTAGGAGCCGACCTGCGCGCCCGACTGGACGGTGACGCCGAGGCCGCCGGCGGAGTCGAAGTCCTCCAGGTCGACGAGGCCAGCCGCGATGTTGAAGTAGACGTTGGTGGAGGTGCCGCGGACGGTGACCTGGTTGGAGCCCACCTTCGTGAAGGTGAACGAGTTGCCCGTGGTCGAGCTGATCGTGCCATAGAGGCCCGAGCCTTCCGAACGGCCGATATCGAAGCGGCCGTTGTTCGAACCGAAGGAAGCGTTGCCCGCCAAGGTGACGTTGAGGATGCCGGCGGAAGCATAGTTGGCCGTAGCGCTGCTGTTCGTGATGGCGCCGCTGGTGGCGCCGTTGTTCAGGGTGTCGCCCGTGCCGGTGACGATCAGGCTGAGGCTGCGCGCACCGTTGGAGGTATCGCCCAGCGTCTGGCCGTTGACGTCGAAGGCCGCGCCGGACGCGACGGTCACGAGGGTGTTGTTGCCGAGGGCCGTGGCCGAACCGAGCTTGAGCGTACCGGCGTTGACCGTGACGCCACCCGAGAAGGTGCTGTTGCCGCTGAGGGTGAGGACGCCCGTGCCGGCCTTGGCGAAGGCGATGGCGCCGGCCGCGTCGTGGATGTTCGGAGCGAAGGTGAAGTTCGTCGCGTCGCCCAACGTGAAGGTGGAGGTCGTGCCCACCGCGTTGTTGATGACTTCGCCGACGGCGTTGCCGGAAGCCGAGACCTTGGTCAGCGAGTAGCCGTTCAGGTCGAGGAAGCCAGCGTTCACCTGGAGGGTGCCGGTGTTCGCGCCGAGGGAACCGGTGGCGTCCGTCGAAGCCGCTCCGA
>RFQN01000218.1 GCA_009924965.1 Verrucomicrobiota bacterium | reverse complement strand
CCGAGGTAGGCCTCGATGCCAGCTAGGCGCTGTTCAAGGGTCGGAGCCGGCGGGGGCGGGGGGGTCTTGGCCGCTTCAGCCGCAGGTGCGGCTGCCGTGGCAGGGGCGCTCTCCGCAGCCGTCGCCCAGAAGGGCGCCGCCGCGAGAGCGAGGATGGTGAGTGTGCGTAGCAGGGAGTTCATGGCATTCCCCCTATCGCAACGGTCGTGCCAACCGTGCGGGGAGACTGCCCCCCGGCGTTTTTGACTAAAATCCGACGCACCGGACTTCCCCTTCTGCCTCTTTTCGAGCAATCAGGGGGCGGTTGAGCGTCCTTCTGGCCTGTCGGGAGGCTTAATTGTGCTGATAACCCTCTTCTCCGTGGTCCGCGATATCCAACCCTTGGGCTTCTTCTTCCTCGGTCGGGCGCAGGCCGATGGTCTTGGCGACCAATTTTGCGATGAGCCAGGTCGCCGCGAGCGAAAGGAGGACGCAGAGGAGCATCGCCCACAGTTGGCCCTTCAACAGGCCCTGCGCGACGAGGGCGCCGCCGGCGGCGTTCGCAGCCGAACTCATCAAGAGGCCGGTCGCCAGCGCGCCCAAGGTGCCGCCGACGCCGTGCACGCCAAAGGTGTCGAGCGCGTCATCATAGCCAAGCTTACCTTTCAGGACAGAGCAGGCCCAATAGGAGATGCCGCCGGCGAGCGCGCCGATCAGCACGGCGGAACCGCCCGAGACGAAGCCAGCGGCGTTCGTGATCGTGGCGAGGCCGGCGATCGAGCCGGAACAGAGGCCGAGCACGGAAGGCTTTCCGCGGTGGCATTTTTCGACCAGGGCCCAGACGACGGTCGCGGCCGCCGCGCCGAGCGTGGTGGTGAGGAAGGCCTGGACGGCGACGCCATCAGCGGCGAGGGCCGAGCCTGCGTTGAAGCCATACCAGCCGGCCCACAACAGGCCGGTGCCCAATACGCACAGCACCATGCTGTGGGGCGTCATGGCGCGCTTGCCGAAGCCGGCGCGCGGCCCGACCAAGATGCAGAGGAGCAAGGCCGACCAGCCCGAGGTCATGTGCACGACAATCCCGCCGGCGAAGTCCGCGGCCTTGAAGGCGGCGGACGGATTCGCCAACCCGGCGAAGTCCCCGGTCTGCCCCCAGACGGCGTGCGCCACGGGGTAGTAGACGGCAAACGTCCAGAGTAGAGAGAAGAGCAGCACGGCTGAGAACTTCATCCGCTCGGCGACGGCGCCGATGATCAAGGCCGGCGTGATGGCCGCGAACATCGCTTGGAACAACGCAAACGTGCCCGCCGAGATGCGGCCTTCATAGGTGCTCGCCTCGGCGCCGAGGCCCGCGAAGCCGAGGTGCTCCGTGCCGCCGAAGATATGTCCGAAGAACGACCCCTCGAAGCTCTTGCCAAAGACTAAGGAATAGCCGCAGGCCCACCAAAGCAGGATGCCCATTGCGGTGAGGGCCACGCATTGAGCGGCAATCGAGAGGACGTTCTTGGTCCGGACCAAGCCGCCGTAGAACATGAACAGGCCAGGGATGCACATCATCAAGACCAGCGCGGCGCTGACGAGGACCCAGGCGTTGTCGCCCGCGGTGACGGTGGTGGCGGCGATAGAAATAAGCATAGTGGCGATTAATCAGCAAGATGTGTGCCAATTTTTACGCACGTCCTGCAAGTCGCTTGCTTTCGAGGCTTTTAGAGGCATATTGAAAACATCCTTTTTTATAATGCTTAATCTTACGCATTTTGCCTTACTTTCGGCAGTCGGTTTTACGGCTTTGCAGGCAGAAGAGGCTCCCGCGAAACCTTGGATGGTGATCGTCGACGGCCAGACGCGCAGTGCGGAGACGGTGACCCATGCGGGCTCCTTGACGGGGTCGTTCGGCCGGACCCGTATGGGTGTCGAAGCCATCTGGGCCACGCCGCAGGCCGCCACCGATCTGGAATACTACCGCTATAATAATCGTTTTACCGGCACCATTCGCGGCACGGACCAAGCCTACGGAAACACGACCGACCTGATGCTCACCGGCTTCAAGCAGTGGGATTGGAACGCCAAGTATGCGGTGCAGGCCATCTACGCGGTCGAGTCGGCCTACGAGGAGGGCGTCGGCCTGTCCCGCGGCTTCCGCTGGGGCTTCGGGGGCGCCGCCCGCTGGCGTCCGGATGCCGAGACCGACGTCGCCCTAGGCGTGATGTTGGAAGACCGTTTCGAAGCCGGCGTCCTGCCCATTCCTTACCTGAAGGCGGTTTGGCGTCCCTGCCGCGCCGCCGAGGTCGAGCTGCGCGCCACGGGCCTGCAGAACGGTCTGATCGTGCGCGGTTACCTGACCGCAGACAAAGGCACGCGCGTCGACCTCTCGGTGATGTATGAGACGCTGACGTTCCGCTTAGCCGACAGCTCCGCTTACGGTGGCCGCGCGGTTGCCATCGGCGAAGTGCCGCTGCGGGTCGGCGTCACCCAATTCCTCGAGCGCAGCGGGACTTGGTTCGTCCAAGGCTCCTTCGAGTGGGTCGCGTTCTCGCGCCATTCCTTCGTCCATGCGGGCGAAACCCAAGGCGTGTTTCAGACCGCGGCTACCTGGGGCTGCGGCGCCCGCGTCGGCGCGCGCTTCTGACTCTGCCGATGCGCTGGTTCGTCCTGCTTGCGGGCTTTGCCCTGTCCCTCGGCGCCGCGGTTTCCCCGGATACCACCGCGAAGCGCACGCGCTCGGAGATCGAGGCGGGCCTGAAGGCCTTGGAGACCAAGGCGCGCACCGCCAAGGAGGAGCCCAAGGCTCCTGAGGCTGCCGACAAGGCCAAGGACGCCAAAGGGGCGAAGGCCATCGTGAACGACTTGGTGATCAAGCCCGACGAGCTCAAGCGCGCGCGGGCCGAACTGCTTCGCCTGAACGCCTACCGCTACTTGTGCGGCCTCGACGCCGACGTCGTGCTCAAGGACGAGTACAATGTAACCTGTAAGTTTGGCGCCTATCTCTGCAGCGTCATCGGCCACATCGAGCACACGCCCCCCAAGCCGGCGGGCATGGATGAGGTCGTCTATAAGAAGGGCTACGAAGGCACGTCGCACTCGAACTTGTTCTGGTCCTCGGGGCCGGACGGCCTCACGGGCTCCGTCAACGGCTACATGGAC